>JAICVP010000014.1 GCA_025935275.1 Thermoleophilia bacterium | reverse complement strand
GCGACCGCGATGGCGGTCGCGCTCCAACCCGCGTTGTCGAGCTTGAGCGGGATGAGGACGCCCACAACGCCGAAGACGAGTGCCGGGACCGACATCAGCCAGAGCGCCTGCCGGATCTCGGACGTGCGAAGCGCCCGGGAGAGAGCGCCGGGCTTCGGAGGCACGGCCGCGGCGGGCGGCGTCCTCAGAGTCCACGCGATGAGCACGAGCGACAGCCCCGCCAAGCCGACGAAGACCTCGCGCGGGCCGACGTGGTCGGCGAGCGCGCCGACGGCGGGTCCGAGGAGGGCGCCGAAGATGGCCGAGCCGATTGCGGTCCCGAGCATCTCGCCCCGCCGCGTCACCGGCGAGGCAGCGATCAGCCAGGTGAGAGCGCCGGCCCAGGCGAGCGAGCCGCCAACACCTTGAGCGAAGCGTGCAATCCCGAGCGACCACGCGTCGCCGGCAAAGCCGAAGGCGAGGCTGGCCACGCCCATCAGCGCGACGCCGATGAGCAGAGCGCGCCGAGGCCCGTAACGGGCGGCGGCAATCCCGCCGGGCAGAGCCGCGACCAGAGCTCCGGCCGCATAGGCGCCGACGAGGAGCCCGGCGGCCGACTTCGAGAGCCCGAACTCGTGCTTGTAATGCGGGAGAAGCGGGACGAGCGCCGAGTACAGCATCGTCTCGACGAAGATGACCACGCAGACGAGTGGGAGCAGGCGGCGCACGTGGCCGATGCTAGCTTCAGCGCATGCGGCGAGAGTTCTCGGCAGGCGGGGTCGTCGTCCGCAAGATACGCGGCGGCTGGCACCTCGCTGCGATCCGGCCCGGCGGCAAGAACGACGTGTGGGCGCTCCCCAAAGGCCTCGTGGGAGAGGGTGAGTCGCCGGCCGACACCGCCCTGCGCGAGGTCACTGAGGAGACCGGCGTGCGCGGCCGCCTCGTCGAGAAGCTCGGCGACATCCGTTACGTCTACACGTGGAAGGGCGAGCGCGTCTTCAAGGTCGTGAGCTTCTACCTCGTTCGCTACTCGAACGGACGCCTGGGCGACATCACCGAGGAGTTCCGCCACGAGGTCGCCGACACGAAGTGGCTACCCCTCGCCGAGGCTCCGCGCCTTCTGTCCTACAAGGGCGAACGGGAGATGGCCGCGAAGGCTCTTCTACTCATCGACGAGCGGCCCGTATGATGCGGCAGCCTCCGTGCCGCTCGATCCCACCTCGATGTACGCCCTCAACTTCTATTCGCCGATCGTTGCCGACCAGCTGCGGTCGAGGCGGAAGACCGCCACTATCCGCCTGGGGGACAAGTCGACGAAGTACAAGAAGGGCATGGTCGTCCAGATCCTCGTCGGCCAGCGCTACGGCCCTCGCGAGAAGATCTTCGACGCCGTCATCGACAAGGTCGAGGTGAAGCGGCTCATGGAGCTCTCGCCGCGCGAGATCGAGCACGACAACCCGGAGATCCGCCGGCCGGAGGACATGGCGAGCTTCCTCGGCCAGCTCTACAACCGCGACGTGACCGAAGAGGACATGGTCACGCTCATCCGCTTCTCCGAGATCCTGGGCACCTAGCCGCCCGCTAGCGGCCGCTTCCGAATCGGGCCGCCGAACGCCTCGGCCGGCCGAAGCGAGCCGCCGCACGCCTCGCACTCCACGGCGAAGGCCGAGGAGAACCGGGCGTCGCACTGGGGACAGCGCGCCCGCATCTCGCCGCCGCACGCGGGGCACGCGGCAGGAAGCTCCGCCTCGTACTCCTCGAAGTAGCGCTGGGCATGCCCGCACGCGAGGCAGAACGAGACCCAGTCGCCGAGGGTCTTCCGCCGCTCTTCGCGAAGCCAGTCGGAGGCCTTGCCCACGCTTCCAGCCTAAGGGAACGGCTACAGTTCGACGCGGCATGGCCGTTGCCAGGGAAGCAGAGCCAGTCAGCTCTTTGACGGAGATCAAGGAGGCGGGCCTCGACCGCGAGGACCTGCTCGGGATCTACCGCCACATGCTCCTCACGCGGGGAATCGAAGAGCGCGGTCACATCCTCTACAAGCAAGGGAAGATCCCGGGAAGCTTCTACACCGGCCGTGGGAACGAGGCCGCGTCGGTCGGCATCGCGACCGCGATGGGTCCCGAGGACGTGGGCACGCCGCTCCACCGCGACATGGGCGTGCACATCGTCCGCGGCGTCGAGCCGTGGCGGATCTTCGCCCAGTTCATGGGCCGCGCCGACGGGCCGACGAAGGGCAAGGACGGGAACGTCCACATGGCCGACGACCGGCTCGGGCTGATCGCCATGGTCAGCCACCTGCCCGCGATGCTGCCGGTGGCGGTCGGCTGCGCGCTCGCGTTCCGGATCCGCGAGGAGAAGCGCGTCGCGCTCACCTGGTTCGGCGAGGGCGCCTCTGCGCGCGGGGACACCCACGAGGGCATGAACCTCGCCGGCGTCCGCCGCCTCCCGGTGGTGTTCATCTGCGACAACAACCAGTGGGCCTACTCCACGCCGACGCATCTCGAGTACGCGTGCGAGCACATAGCCGACCGGGCGAAGGCCTATGGCTTCGAGGGAGTCGTCGTCGACGGCACAGACGTCCTCGCCGTCTACCGCGAGGCCAAGGCCGCGATCGAGAAGGCCCGCGACGGCGGCGGCCCGACGCTCATCGAGTGCCTCACCCTGCGCATGGAGGGCCATGCGGTCCACGACGACGCCTCCTACGTGCCGAAGGAGATGTTCGAGGAGTGGGCGAAGCGCGACCCGCTCGAGCGCTACCGCACCTGGCTCCGCGAGAACGCAGAGTTCACCGACGAGGAAGAGGACGAGATCCGCAGCCAGGTCAAGAAGCTTTTGAACGACGCCGTCCAGCGCGCGGACGAGAGCCCCGACCCGGACGTCGACACGCTCCTCGACGGCGTCTACGCCACGCCCGAAGACCTCGACACCCCGCACCACAAGTAAATGGCCGTCAAGACGTACCTGCAGGCGATCTCGGACGGACTCCGCTCGGAGATGCAGCGCGACAAGCGCGTCTTCATCATCGGCGAGGACGTCGGCGTCTACGGCGGCGCTTTCAAGGTGACGCAGGGCTTCCAGGAGGAGTTCGGGGCGTGGCGCGTGATCGACGCGCCGCTCTCCGAGACGGCGATCGTCGGCGGCTGCACCGGCGCCGCGATGATGGGCATGCGCCCGGTCGCGGAGATGCAGTTCGCCGACTTCATCTCGTGCGCGTGGGACCACCTCGTCACCGTCGCCGCGAAGCAGCGGTACCGCGCCGGGACTCCCGTGCCGATCACCGTGCGGCTCCCGTCCGGCGGCGGCTTCTCGGGCGGCCCCTTCCACTCCCAGAACCCGGAGTCGAGCTTCGCGCACATCCCGGGACTCAAGGTCGTGTGCCCGGCCACGCCCGCCGACGCGAAGGGCCTCCTCATCGAGGCGATCCAGGATCCCAACCCGGTGCTCTACTTCGAGCACAAGCACCTCTACCGGCGCATCAAGGACGAGGTGCCGGAAGAGCGCTACACGGTCCCCTTCGGGGAGGCTCGGATGCACCGTGAGGGCGACGACATCTCGCTCGTCACGTGGGGAGCGATGGTCTACACCGCCGACGAGGCCGCCCAGAAGCTCGAGGGCGAGGGCATCTCCGTCGAGATCCTCGACCTCCGCACACTGGCTCCGTGGGACAAGGAGGCCGTGCTGCGCTCCGTCGAGAAGACGTCGAAGGCGCTCGTCCTCCACGAGGACACGCTCACCGGAGGCTTCGGCGCCGAGATCGCGGCCACGATCGGCGAAGAGGCCTTCGAGAGCCTCGACGCGCCGGTGCGGAGGATCGCCGCTCCGGACACGCCCGTGCCCTTCTCGCCGCCCCTCGAAAAGGCTTTCATCCCGCAGGTCGAAGACGTGGTCGCAGGCCTGAAGGAGCTCGCGGAGTACTAGCAACCTGATGGCAACCACCGGAACCGCAGTCGACGTCGTCATGCCCCAGATGGGCGTCTCCGTTTCGGAGGGGACGATCACGAAGTGGCTCAAGTCAGAGGGCGAGGCGATCGCCGCCGACGAGTCGTTGCTCGAGATCTCCACCGACAAGGTCGACACCGAGGTGCCGAGCCCGGCGAGCGGAGTCCTCCAGCAGATCCTCGCCCAGGAGGGCGAGACGGTCGCCGTCGGGACCAAGATCGCGGTCATCGCTCCCGAGGGTGCCGAGGTCGAGGCCGAGGCTCCGCCCGAGCCGCCGACCCAGGAAGCCGCACAGGAGGCCGAGGAGGCTTCGGGCGCGGAGGGCGAAGGCCCCGCGGCCGAGAAGACCGAAGAGGCTCCAGCGGCTCCCGCACCTGCTCCCCCCGAGCCTGAGGCTGCCGCCGCTCCTGCGGCCGCGGAGCCGCCAGCTCCGGCCGCGCCCACGGCCGACGACGACAACGGCCGCCGCGAGGCGAAGTTCGTCTCCCCCGTGGTCGCGCGCATCGCCGCCGAGCACAACGTCGACGTCGCGAGCGTCGAGGGCACAGGCCGCGGCGGACGCGTGACGAAGAAGGACATCCTCGGCTACATCGAGTCGGGCCAGGCGCAGGCGGCTCCAGCGCCGCCCGAAACCGAAGCGCCGCAGGAGGCACCGGCCGCCCCGCCTCAGCCCGCGGCAGCCCCCCCGGCACCTGCGGCACCGGCACAGGCGCAGGAGGGCGAGACCGTCGAGCCGATGAGCGCCATGCGCAAGGGCATAGCCGAGCACATGCGCCGCTCGCTCGACACCTCGGCGCACGTGACGAGCTCGATCGAAGTAGACATGACGAAGATCGCAGCGCTCAGGCAGCGGCTGAAGAAGGAGTGGGCCGGCTCCTACGGCGTCAACCCGACCTTCCTCGCCTTCGTCGCCCGCGCCGTCGTCGACACGCTCAAGGACTACCCCTGGATCAACGGCGAGATCCGCGGGGACTCGATCGTGACGCGGAACTACGTCAATCTCGGCTTCGCCGTCGAGCTCGCGGACGGGAAGGGCCTCATCGTCCCCGTCGTTCGCAACGCCGAGACGCTCAACCTCCTCGGGATGGCGAAGGGGATCGCCGACATCGCCCAGCGGGCGCGCGACAAGCAGCTGCTTCCGGACGACGTCCAGGGCGGCACCTTCACAATCACGAATCCTGGCGGGTACGGCACCTTCCACGGAACGCCGGTGATCAGCCAGCCGCAGGCGGCCATCCTCGGCACCTATGCGGTCGTCAAGAGGCCCTGGGTGGTCGAGGACGAGGACGGCCAGGATGCGATCGCCATCCGCTCGATGATGAACATGACCCTCACGTACGACCATCGTCTGGTCGACGGCGCGCTCGCGGGCCGGTTCCTGCGCGACCTCCGCGAGCGCCTGCAGTCCTGGGACGAATCCACCGAGTAGCGTGTCCCGGCCGGGCTACCTGCTGAACCTCGGCCTCACGCCGTACATGGAGGCCTGGGATCTCCAGCGCTCCATCGCGGCGGCCGTCTCTCAGGACGCGATCCCGGACACGGTGATCATGGTCGAGCACCCGCCTGTGGTCACGCTCGGCCGGCGGACGGACGAGGCGGAGCTGCACGTGCCCGCAGGGGCTGAGGTGGAGGTGGTCGAGACCGACCGCGGCGGCAAGTCCACCTTCCACGGGCCGGGACAGCTTGTCTGCTATCCGATCTTCGATCTGAACCGGCACGGGCGGGACGTGAAGCGCTACTGCCGCGACCTGGAGGAGTCCGTCATCCGCACGGCGGCGGCGTTCGAAGTGGAGGCGACCCGGATCGAGGGGCTCACCGGCGTCTGGTTGGAGCGGCCGCCGCGCAAGCTCTGCTCCATCGGCGTGCACATCTCGCGCTGGGTGACGACGCACGGCTATGCACTCAACGTCGACCTCGACCCGGCTCCTTTCACCGATTGGATCACGGCGTGCGGCCTCGAGGACGCCGCATTCACGACGCTGGCTCGCGAGCTCGACCGGCCGCTCACGGTGGAGGAGGTCCGGCCGCACGCGGCCCGGGCGATCGCCGAGGTCTTCGACCTCGAGCTCTCGGAGTTGCCCGCCGAGGACGGCGCGGGCCTGTGGGCCCAGCCGGTCCACACCACCCTCGCGGCGCGGTAGGTCTCAGTCTCAGGCTCTCAGTCTCAGCTCGCAGCGTCAGGCAACTGACACCGAATCGACCGGAAACACGCCTAGTAACAGTCTGTTGCTAGTCCGGTTTTCCCGACGTCAGGACTCGGCCGGCAGCGTTCCGACCAGGTAGTCGAGGAATGCGGTCGGAGGGCGTGAGCGAAAGGCGATGTCCAACAACACTTCGCCGCTCGAAGGGTGCCGGCCGTGCTCACGAGCTCTGATGATGATCAGTCGGACTTGCTCGTAGCTCGGCCGTGGCAGACAGAGCTCGGCCGCCACCGCCCCGACTCTCCGGTTCGTCTCGGCGACGGGTGTGGTCTCGTTGTCGAGACGCTCAGCTGCCGCGACGAGGCGCGAATCGATCCGGGGAGCGAACTGGAGCACTCCTCAACGGTGCACCCAGCGCGCCGACGAGTGGCGCACGAAATGAAACGAAAGAGACCAAGTAACAGTCTGTTACTTGGCGCTTCTCAGAGGTCGGGGAGCCAGCCGTCCTTGTACGGGGCGTCGCGAACTTCCATCCCCGCATAGGCCTCGTCCGGTTCCGTCGTCTCCTTCTCCACCGCTCCGCCGTGCCGGCGCGCGGGCTCGAACACCGAATAGACGGTATCCCGGCTGACGCGAGAACCGACTGCGACCGCGACGCAGGGCTCGTCTCCGGTCGCGACCATCACGTGGTCGGTGTTGGGCGGGCAATGGAAGTAGTCCCATTTCTTCATGCGGCGCTCCTCCCCCTCGACGAAGAGGATGCATTCGCCGGCGACGATGAGGAAGCCCTCCTGGTTCGGCTCGCGGTGATACATGCACGCCGCCTGCCCGGGCCACATGACACCGATGTTGAAGCCCACCTGCGGGAAGCGCGCTTCCTTGCTTTCGCCGAGCCGCGAGAACACTCCGAACTCGTCGGATTCGCCCCAAACGGCGTCTCGGGCGTTGAGGACGAACCAGCCCTGGCCGGCGGCCCGAGCTCCGTTCTCGTCTCGGTCGAGCGGCGCTTCCGGAACCCCGGTCACGGGAGCCAGCCCTCTTCGTAGGAAGCCGGGCGCCGTGCCGGGAACCGCGCGTAGGCCTCCTGCGGGTCGGTCGTCTCGCGCTCGGCGCTCGCGTCGTGGCGAACGGCAACCTCGTGCACCGGGTAGCCGCCCCAGTCGTCCCCGATGGAATCCACCCGCGCGCCGGTCGCGACAATGACCGCAGGGCCCGAGCCCGCTCCTACGATCGTGTGATCGGCGCCGGCCGGGCAGTGGACGAAGTCCCAGGCGCGCAGAGGCCGCTCCTCTCCTTCGACCAGCAGGAGCGCCTCGCCGGAGAGAACGAGAAAGTCCTCCTGGTCGGCCTCCCAGTGGTACATCGACATCGTCTGCCCCGGGCGGAGCACGAAGAGCGTGACCCCGAGCTGCGAGAACTCCGCATCGCCGTCGCCTTCGAACCGACAGACGAGACCGCGAGGCCCGCGGTCCCACCACTGCGCGTCGCGTGCGTTGACGACGAACCATCCAGGCCCCTGCGGGACGAGACCGCTCGCGGTGCGCTGGAGCGAGGCTTCCGGGACGTCCACGCCCGTACACTGACAGAGATGGAGCGTTCGCTGCCCGTCGCACAGAGACCGCGCCGCCCCGAGTGGATGAAGGTGCGCGCGCCGAGCCCGGACTCGCGTTACTTCGAGGTGCGAGACCTCATTCATGGCCAGGGCCTGCACACGATCTGCGAGGAGGCCCGCTGCCCGAACATCTCCGAGTGCTGGGGCCGCGGAACGGCCACGTTCCAGATCCTCGGCGAGACTTGCACGCGGGCCTGCCGCTACTGCTACGTCGACTCCGGGAAGCCCGAGCATCCGCCGGATCCGCTCGAGCCTCTGCGCCTCGCGCAGACCGCTGCGCAGATGGGCCTCAAGCACGTCGTAGTCACCTCGGTGGATCGCGACGACGTGCCGGACCGGGGAGCAGGGCATTACGCTGCGACCATCCGGGCGCTCAAGAGCAAGGTGCCGGAAGCCTCCGTCGAGGTGCTCACGCCCGACTTTCTCGGCGTCGAGGAGGAGGCCCTCCGGACCGTCCTCGCCGCCCGGCCCGAGGTCTTCAACCACAACATCGAGACGGTGCGCCGGCTCCACCGCCGCATGCGCGGGGCCAAGGCCTCCTATGACAAGGCTCTCTGGCTCCTGCAACGGGCCAAGGAGATCGCCGACTACCCGGTGCTGACGAAGTCGGGGATCATCGTCGGCCTGGGCGAGACCAACGACGAGGTCGTCGAGACCATGCGCGACCTCCGCGAGCACGGCGTCGACGTGGTCACGATCGGCCAGTACCTGCAGCCGTCTTCGAAGCACGCCCAGATCGACCGGTGGGTGCACCCGGACGAGTTCCGCTGGTTCCGAGAGCAGGGCGAGGAGCTCGGGTTCGGCTCGGTCTTCTCCGGGCCCCTCGTGCGCTCGTCGTACCGCGCGGACGAGCAGCGCCACGCGGCCGAGACGGGACGCGGCGCAGTCGCCTACTGACCGAAGCGGGCCTTGGTGGAGAGCTTGCCGTTCTCGAAGCAGATCTGGTACGCGCCGCGGGCTCCGGCGACGCCGTAGTACCAGCACTCGAGGTCGACACCTTCCACGGAGGCGTTCGTCTTCGTCGCCGGTTCGCCGGCGAAGCTGCCGAGGCGCTCAGGGGTGAAATAGGAGTCGATCTGGTCGAATTCCGACGGTGAGAGCTGCGAAGAGCTCTGCGCCGCCGACGACCGCTCGTAGCGCAGAGTCTCGGGCAGGCGGTCGCGCACCTGCGGATAGAGGAAGGCGAACGCGGCCAGGAGCAGGACCGCGAGCACAAGCGGTCTCGTAACGGTCGTCACGCGAGCACGTTTTCTGCCGCGCGGGCGACTCTCCTCCCCAAAAGAGAAGGCCGCCCGGAGGCGGCCTTCTCGTCAGTCCTAGTTACGCGTCGTGCGGCTTCGCCATCCGGCGATAGTCGAGCGCCTCGTCCAGGACGGTCCGCTCGACTCCGGCATCCCTGGCCACTTCACGAAGGGAGCGCCCGGACGCCGCGGCCTCCTTGACGATCTCTCCGGCCTTGTCGTAGCCGATGGAAGGATTCAGCGCCGTGGCCGCCGAAAGCGTGAGCTCGGCGTAGCGCTCGCACGTCTCGCGGTTGGCGACGATCCCGTCGACGCATTTCTCCGCGAGGAGGTTCGAGGCGCTGGTGAGCAGGCGGATGGACTGCAGCAGATTGCGCGCGAGGAGCGGCACGAAGACGTTCAGCTCGAAGTGGCCCTGCAGCCCGCCGACGGTGATCGCGGCATCGTTCCCGATCACCTGCGCCGAGACCTGCGTCACGACCTCCGGGATGACCGGGTTCACCTTCCCGGGCATGATCGAGCTCCCCTTCTGGAGCTCGGGGAGCGCGATCTCCGCCAGCCCGGCCCGAGGGCCGGAGCCCATGAGACGGATGTCGTTCGCGATCTTGGTCAGGGAAACCGCGACGGTCTTGAGCGCGCCCGACGCCTCGACGAGGCCATCGCGCGCGGCCTGCGCCTCGAACGGGTCTGCGGGTGCCGAGATCGTCAGCCCGGTCTGCTCGGTGAGAACGGCGCGGACGCGCTCGGCGAACTCGGGGTGTGTGTTCAGGCCCGTTCCGGTCGCGGTCCCGCCGAGAGGGATCTGCCCCAAGCGCCCGAGCGCGGCCTCGATCCTGGCCTGGCCCTGGCGCACCTGGGCGGCGTAGCCGCCGAATTCCTGGCCGAGCGTGACGGGGACCGCGTCCATGAGGTGGGTGCGGCCCGACTTGACCACGTCGTCGAACTCCTTCGCCTTCGCCTCGAGCGATGTTCCGAGCCGATCCAAGGCCGGCAGGAGCTCGTTGACGAGCTCGTCGAGCGCGGCGAGATGAACGGCCGAAGGAAAGACGTCGTTCGAGGACTGGCCCATGTTCACGTCGTCGTTCGCATGGACGCCCTCGCCCGCGAGCGAGGCGATCACCTCGTTGGCGTTCATGTTCGACGACGTGCCCGAGCCCGTCTGGAAGACGTCGATCGGGAACTGGTCGTCGAACTCGCCGTTCGCGATCCGGTCACCCGCAGCCGCGATCCGGTCGGCCTTCTCCCTGTCGAGCAGGCCGAGGTCGGCGTTCACGCGTGCAGCAGCGGCCTTGACCCGCCCGAGCCACCGCGCCACCGAGACCGGGATGGGCTCGCCGGAGACCGGGAAATTCTCGACAGCTTTCTTGGTCTCCGTGCCCCAGAGCTCCTTCGGCGTGGTGGCCACGCCTTGGACTCTAGACGACGCGCAGTCGCCGGAAGTGCAGCTCCGGAGGGCGTTCGCGCAGGTTCTTGCGAACGGGCTCGGAGAGGTCCGCGACGAGCGCCCAACCCAGGTAGCCGCACTTCGCGCACTCACCGGGGTCGAGGCCCTGCGTGCGCTCGCGCTCGACGGTTCTGAACGTGCCGCAACGGAGGCACTCGACAGCGTGCTTCTCGCTCACGCTCTCTTCTTCGGCCGTGGCGAGCCGCCCGTTCTCCCCCTTCCGGGGAGTCCGGTCAGTCGGTGGAGTACTTGGGCTGGACCTTCTCGCCGCGGATGCGGGCGATGGCGTTGTTCGCAGCGATGGCGGCCTCGCCGAAGCCGATGCTGATCAGCGTGATCTTGCCCTCGTAGCCCGCGACGTCGCCGGCCGCGTACACGCCTGGTATGGACGTGTCCATGGTCATCGGGTCGACCAGGATCTGGCGCTTGCCGTGCAGGTCGAGCCCCCAGTCGGCGATCGAGCCGAGGTGGGAGTGGAAGCCGAGGAGGAGGATGAGCGCCTCGCAGTCGAGCTGGTAGGTCTCGCCGCTCCCGGTGTCCTCGACAGTCACGGCCTGGATCGAGCCGTCGCCGTGGATCTCCCTGACCTCGGCCGGCGCGCAGATGCGGACGTTGCCCTCGCCCTCGAGGCGCCGGGCCTCGTTCACCGATGTCTCGAGCGCGCGGAAGCGGTCGCGCCGGTGGACGAGCGTGATCGGAAGATCGGCGGTGTCCTGCAGGCCGAGCGTCCAGTCCAGGGCGGAGTCGCCGCCGCCGACGATGACGCAGTTCTTCCCCTTGAAGACGTCCTTGCGCTTGACGAAGTAATGGAGCCCGCGGCCCTCCCAGTCGTCCAGCCCCTCGAGCTCGAGCTTCCTCGGCTCGAAGGCGCCGTGGCCAGCGGTGACTATGAGCGCGCGGGAGAGGAACTGCTTCCCGGACTTGGTGGTCAGCGCGAGGAGCTCCTCGCCGTTCTGCGCGAGGCGAGTCAGGTCGGCGACCTCCTCGTCCAAATGGACGTCGGCGCCGAACTGCAGCCCCTGCTCGACGCAGAGGTCGACGAGATCCTGGCCCTTGATCTTCGGATGGCCAGCGACGTCGTAGACGTGCTTTTCCGGATAGACGGCAGCCACCTGGCCGCCGAGCTGGCCCAGGCTCTC
Source organism: Thermoleophilia bacterium (assembly GCA_025935275.1). Lineage (GTDB taxonomy): Bacteria > Actinomycetota > Thermoleophilia > Gaiellales > Gaiellaceae > DATEOR01. The sequence continues at coordinate 4,874 of JAICVP010000014.1, read as the reverse complement.
CACGATGCGGACCGTGGCGTCACGGTGGCCCGCGTAGTACGCAGCGGCGAGACCGACCGGGCCCGCGCCGATGACGGTGATGTCGCAGACAGCTTCGCTCACGACTGCCTCGATGCTACCCGGGGTGAGGAAACGCTAGTGGGAGCAGCCGGAGCCGCAACCGCCGCCTGCATGCGTCTCGACGGCCTCGCCCTCGACCACCCCGTCCTTCGCCTGGAAGGAGGAGCCGCACCCGCACGCCGCCTGGACGTTCGGGTTGTTGATCGCGAAGCCGGCGCCCATGAGCGCGTCCACGTAGTCGATCTCGGCACCGGCGAGATACGGAGCGCTGAAGGGGTCGATGACGACGCGCACGCCGTTCATCTCGATCTCATTGTCGCCGTCCTGAGGCCCGCGGTCGAAGCCCAGCGCGTACTGGAAGCCCGAGCAGCCGCCTCCCTGAATGGCGATTCGGAGGACGGAAACCTCTCCCTCGGGCTCCTCGGCCATGAGGGAGCGGATCTTCGTAGCCGCAGACTCGGTAACGGTGACCATTGGTCTCAGTGTACCAACGGGTTCCGAGGTGATCGAGGCCCCAGCTTGTGACACGGAAGGCGCGTAAAACGCTGGAAAGATCGCGCAGTTCGTGACAAGTCTCACCCGCCTGAGGACGGTTAGTATGCGGGCGTGCCGCTGGCCGCCCTGGACGACTGGTTTCCCTTCCTCGTCTACGGCTTCTTCGCCTTGGCGATCCCGGCTTCGCTGATCGCGGGGTCGTTCATCCTCGCGACCCGCCCGAAGACGACGGCCCGACAGCGCACGATCCCCTTCGAGTCGGGCGTCTCGGTGGGCCCGCCGAAGCAGCAGCGCTTCACGATCAGCTTCTACCTGACCGCGATGCTCTTCATCGTCTTCGACATCGAGATCGTCTTCCTCTACCCCGTCGCGCTCTGGCTCGACGCGCTCGGAAGCTTCGCCCTGGCCGAGTTCGGCTTCTTCATCGCGATCCTGGCGATCGCCTACGTCTACGTCTGGAAGAAGGGAGCGCTGGATTGGCGGACGTAGGCCGGAAAAAGCGCCTCGCGGACTACGGGCTCCACTCGGAGCGGACGCTCATGCGCCGGAAGGGGCCCGGCGTCTTCGAGCAGGAGCTCGGCGACCTGGAGTCCAAGCTCGGGTTGACGACGGTGGAGAAAGCCGTCGCCTGGGCGCAGGGCCACTCGATCTGGCCGGACACCTTCGGCCTCGCCTGCTGCGCGATGGAGATGATCGCGATCGTCGGCTCGCGCTACGACGTGGCGCGCTTCGGCGCCGAGGTGTTCCGCTCCTCGCCGCGCCAGGCGGACCTGATGATCGTGTCGGGCCGCGTCTCCCACAAGATGGCCGCGCCGCTCCGGCAGATCTACGACCAGATGCTGGAGCCGAAGTGGGTGATCGCCATGGGCGCCTGCGCCAGCTCCGGCGGGATGTTCGCGAACTACGCCGTCCTGCAGGGAGTGGACAAGGTCGTGCCCGTGGATGTGCACGTGCCCGGCTGTCCGCCGAGGCCCGAGGCGCTCCTCGAGGGAATCGTCCGCCTCCAGGAGAAGATCCTGGCCGGGGTTCCGCCCGCGTACGAGATCCGCGGAGTCGCGTCGTGACCTTCGCCGACGTCCCGGGATTCGCGTCCGCGAGCGAGGAGCGCGGCGAGACGACCGTGGTCGTCGAGACTGCGCGGCTGCGCGAGGCGGCGGAGTATCTGCGCGACGAGCGCGGCTTCAACTTCCTCGCCGACATCGCCGCCGCCGACTACCTCGGCTGGAACGAACGCACGGTGGCCGGCTACTGGGGACACCGCGAAGGGCGGGACATCAACCGTCCCGGATCGTGGGGGCTCGCGAAGAAGCCCGAGCCGAAGGCGAAGCGCTTCTCGGTCTCGTACCACCTCGTCACTGTCGTCTCGGGCGCGCGCGCGGCGGCCCGGGTCCGCCTCCAGGTCTGGTGCGATGACGGCGAGCCGGTTCCGAGCGTGGTCTCGGTGTGGCCGACCGCCGACTGGCACGAGCGCGAGGCGTACGACCTCATGGGGATCGAGTTCGAAGGCCACCCGAGCCTGAAGCGGATCCTCATGGACGACGACTGGGAGGGGCACCCCCTCCGCAAGGACTACCCCATTGGCGGCGAGCCGGTGCGGTTCTCCGGGGCCGAGTGATGGCGAGCACCGCCGCACGCAGGCACGCGCCGATCTACACCGGGACGAGGATCCCGAGCCCGATCCCGAGCGTGCTCAAGGTTGACCCAGCCCTCCGCGAGGACGACGACATCCTCGAGGTCAACTTCGGCCCGAACCATCCCTCCACGCACGGCGTCCTCCGCCTCATCGTCGAGCTGAACGGCGAGCGCGTCGAGGGCGTCGAGGCGGTGATCGGCTATCTCCACACCGGCTTCGAGAAGAACATGGAGCAGAAGACGTGGTGGAAGGCGATCACGTACCCGGAGCGGATCGACTACCTGTCGTTCCAGATCAACGAGCTCGCCTTCGTGCTCGCCATCGAGAAGCTCCTCGAGGTCGAGCCGCCGGCCAAGGCCACGTGGATGCGGACGCTCCTCTGCGAGCTCAGCCGGATCCACTCGCATCTGATCTGGCTCGGGACGGGCGCGCTCGAGCTCGGAGCGATCTCCCTCCTCTGGTACTGCTTCCGCGAGCGCGACGCCGTGCTCGACCTCTTCGAGCTCGTCACCGGTGTCCGCATGCACACGCGCTACTTCCAGGCCGGCGGCCTCGCCGAGGACATCCCGCCCGGCTTCTTCACCGAGTGCCGGAAGTTCGCGGACATGTTCCCGGGGCGCGTCGACGAGTACGAGGCGCTCCTCGACCGCCAGGCGATCTGGCTCGAGCGCACGAAGGGGATCGGCCTCCTCAGCGCCGAGGACGCGATCGCGCTCGGCCAGTCCGGCCCCGTGCTCCGCGCCTCGGGCGTCGACTGGGACCTCCGCAAGGTCGAGCCATATCTCGCCTACGACCAGGTCGACTTCGACGTGCCCGTCTACTTCAACGGGGACGTCTACGACCGTTACAAGGTGCGCATGGACGAGATGCGCGAGTCGACGCGCATCGTCCAGCAGTGCCTCGACGGCATGCCCGAGGGCCCGTGGATCGTGGACGACCGCAAGATCGTCCTGCCTCCGCGCCACGAGCTGCACACGTCGATGGAGAGCCTGATCCACCACTTCAAGCTCGTGACGGAGGGCTACCGCGTCCCCGTCGGCGAGGTGTACGTGGCCATCGAATCGGCCCGCGGCGAGCTCGGCTGCTACGTGGTCTCGGACGGTGGGCCGAAGCCGTGGCGGGTGAAGTTCCGCGCGCCGTCGTTCGTCGCTCTCGAAGCGACGGCGACCACCGTCGCGGGCTCGCTCGTCGCGGACCTGATTGCCATCCTCGGGTCGCTCGACACGGTCATGGGGGACTGCGACCGCTGATGGCGCAGCCCTTGTACGACGAGATCCAGACGCTCGCGGCGCGCTATCCGCAGCCGCGCTCGGCGGTCATGCCGGCCCTCCGGCTCGCGCAGGAGCACTACGGGTGGCTTCCTCCGGATGCCTTCAGGGAGGTGGGAGAGGCGCTCGACCTCACTCCGGCCTACTGCAAGGCGGTCGCGAGCTTCTACGACATGTTCCACCTCGAGCCCGTCGGCCGGCACATGATCGAGGTCTGCACCAACGTCTCGTGCGCGCTCGTCGGCGCGCAGCAGGTGCTGGAAGCCTTCGAGGACGAGCTCGGCATCCCCGCGGGCGAGACCACCGAGGACGCTGAGTTCACGCTGCGCACGATCGAGTGCGCGGGCGGCTGTGGTTGGGGCACCGTCGTGTCCGTCGATCACCGCTACCGCGAGCCGGTCAAGCCGGAAGACGTGCCGGGCATCGTCGAGGAGCTCCGCGATGGCGCTCAGTAAGGAGGCCCAGACGCAGCTCCTCTTCAAGGACGCGGAGGGACGCGACCTGACGAAGCTCGCCGAGTACGAGACGGTCGGCGGCTACAAGTCTCTGAAAAAGGCGCTGAAGATGAAGCGGGAGGCCGTCCTCGACGAGCTGCTCGCGGCAGACGTGCGCGGACGCGGCGGCGCCGGCTTCCCGATGGGGCGCAAGGCGAGCTTCCTGCCCAAGCCCGAGGACAGCGGCAAGCCGATCTACCTCGTCTCGAACGCGGACGAATCCGAGCCGGGCACCTTCAAGGACCGCGAGATCATGGCGCGGATCCCGCACATGTACATCGAGGGAGTGGCGATCGCCGCCCACGTGATCGGCGCGAACACGGCCTTCATCTACATCCGCGGCGAGTACCTGACCGAGTTCGAGATCCTGCGCGACGCGCTCGAGGAGGCGCGTGCAGCCGGCTTCGTCGGCCCGAACGTCCTCGGCTCGGGCTGGGATCTCACCGTCGTCGTCCATCGCGGCGCCGGCGCGTACATCTGCGGCGAGGAGACGGCGCTGCTCGAGTCGCTCGAAGGCAAGCGCGGCCAGCCGCGCTCGAAGCCGCCGTTCCCCGCGATCTCGGGCGTGTACGCCTCGCCGACGCTGATCAACAACGTCGAGACCCTCGCCACGGTCCCGAAGATCCTGCAGCTGGGCGGCGCCGAGTACGCGAAGCTCGGCGTCGAAAACTCGACCGGCACGCGGGTCTTCTCCCTCTCCGGCAACGTGGCCAACGGCGGGAACTACGAGGTCGAGCTGGGCACAAGCCTGCGCGAGCTGATCTACGACCTCGGCGGCGGCATCCCCGACGGGCGCGAGCTGAAGGCGATCATCCCGGGAGGCTCGTCGGTGCCGGTGCTGACCGCCGACGAGGTGGACACCGCGCTCGACTTCGACGCCATGGCCGCCCGCGGGACGATGCTGGGCTCCGGCGCGGTGATCGT
>JAICVP010000349.1 GCA_025935275.1 Thermoleophilia bacterium | reverse complement strand
CGTCCATCCCGAACAACGAGCGGATCGTGACCATCGAGGACGCGGCCGAGCTCTCGCTCCACCAGCGCCACGTGCTCCGCCTCGAGGCGCGCCCGAAGAACATCGAAGGCACGGGCGAGATCGCGATCCGCGACCTCGTGCGCAACTCCCTGCGCATGCGGCCCGACCGCATCATCGTCGGCGAGGTCCGCGGCGCCGAGGCGCTCGACATGCTCCAGGCGATGAACACGGGCCACGACGGCTCGCTCAGTACCGTCCACGCGAATACGCCGCGAGATGCGCTCTCGCGTGTCGAGACGATGGTGCTGATGGCCGGCTACGACCTGCCGATACGCGCGATTCGGCAGCAGGTCGCCTCGGCGCTCGACCTGGTCGTGCACCTCGAGCGACTGGAGGACGGCGGCCGCCGCGTGACCGCGATCACGGAGGTGCAGCGGATGGAGTCCGACGTCATCACGCTGCAGGACATCTTCGAGTACAAGATCAAGGAGATCACGAGCGAGCGGGTCATTGTGGGCAGCCTGAAGCCGACCGGGTTGCGACCGACCTTCCTCAACAAGTTCGACAAGCGCGGAGTCAGTCTCCCGACCGGGCTCTTCATGGACAGCCGCCTGGGCCGGGCGCCTGCCGAGGCGGCGAAGGTGGGATTGTGATCCTGCGCAAAGCTCTCGCTCTGCTCGTCTGCGCCGTGTGCTGGGCGGCCCTGGGGGCATCGACCGGGGCCGCTGCTTCGGCCGAGAGCGGCCTGCACCTGCGGCCGACCGGCGGCGCCCTGTTCCCCGAGCGCTCCTATGTGCTGAGCCTGCCGTCGAAGGCCTTCATCTCTCCGAGCGCCGTGACGGTTCGGGAGGACGGCAAGGTCGTGAAGGGCGTGACGGTCGTGCCCGCGAGCGTTGCTCAGTCGGGACAGTTCGGCGTCGTCCTGGTCCTCGACGCGAGCGACAGCATGCGCGGAGACGCGATCGCCGGTGCAACCGCAGCTGCGCGCGCCTTCGCGGACAACCGACAGCCTGGACAGTCCTTCGCGATCGTCATGTTCAACAAGGAGACGAACGTTGCGCTTCCGCTGACCACCGACTCGGAGGCGATCGACGCCGTTCTCGCTGCTCCGCCGTCGCTCGCCCACGCCACGCACCTGTATGACGCGGTCGCCCAGGCGGTCTCGATGCTGGAGAACGCGAATGTCACCGTGCGGTCGGTAGTCGTACTCTCCGACGGGGCCGACACCGGCAGCGCGCAATCTCTGGAGGAGGTGGGCACCGCCGCGCACGACGCCGGCGTGCGCGTCTTCAGCGTCGGTCTCCGCTCGAAGGCTTTTGACGTCGCGGCTCTACAAGAGCTCGCCCGGCGGGGTGGCGGCCAGTACCTGGAGGCGAAGACGCCCGGCGATCTGGAGCCGATCTTCGGCCAGCTGGGCTCGAAGCTCGCGAGTGAGTACTTGATCCACTACAACTCGAACGCTCGCCCCGGCGAGAAGGTCATCGTCTCGGTCACGGTCGATGGTTATCCCGGCGCAGTGACGGCGGGTTACACCTCGCCGACCGTGAGCGCATCCGGGGAGCCCCCGTTCCAGCGCCCCAGCATCGAGCGCTTCGTACGCTCCACGGCGGGCATGGTCTCGACGGCGGTTTTGGCAGCAATCTTGATCGCTTTGGCCCTTCACTTCCTCATCAGTCCACGGAGTGGAGGCGTCAGAAGCCGTCTCGCCGAGTTCGTCTCGTTGCCTCTCCTGACCGGGGCGCCGCCGGCCCGCGAAGAAGCCAAGGAGGACCTGTTCGAACGTGCCGACCAGTCGATGGGGGGAGCGAAGTGGTGGGCACGCTTCAAGCAGGACCTCGAGATCGGACGGATCAACGTCCCGGCGGGTCGGATCCTCTTCTGGACGATCGCCGCGACGCTGCTCGCCGTGTACCTGCTGACGCTGATCGGGGGCTTGATCATCGGAATCCTGGGCTTCGGCATCCCCTTGATCGTCCGTGCGGTCGTCAGGCAGCGCGCGAATCGACAGCGTCAGCT
>JAICVP010000192.1 GCA_025935275.1 Thermoleophilia bacterium | reverse complement strand
CTCCGCCTACTGGGCCGTGAACGACACACCTGCGGAGATCACGAACGTCCCGTCCCGGCTCCTCTGGGGCGAGGAGGCGATCGAGGAGGAGATCCTCGGTCTGCGCTTCCGCGTGCGCCCGAATGCTTTTCTGCAGACGAACACGGCGATGTGCGAGCGGCTCTACTCGCTCGCGATCGACTACGCGGGCCTGACCGGCGACGAGACGGTGTACGACCTCTACTGCGGCACGGGGACGATCGGGCTCGCCATGGCCCGCGAGGCACTGACCGTCTGGGGCATCGACTCTTCGGAGGAGTCGATCGCGTGCGCCGTCGAGAACGCGCAGCTCAACGGGCTGCCGAACGCCGCGTTCTTCGCAGGCGACGTCGGCGCCGATGTCGAGGAGCTCCGCGACCGAGCCGGCGATCCCGACGTCGTCGTGGTCGACCCGCCGCGGGCAGGGCTCGCCGGCAAGGCGCTCGGCCACGTTGGCAGGCTCGGCGCCCCGCGGCTCGTCTACGTCTCCTGCAACCCGACGACCTTGGCCGGCAACGCCAAGGAGCTGGTCTCCGAGCACGGCTACACCCTCGAGCGGGTGCGGCCGGTCGACATGTTCCCGCACACGCCGCACGTCGAGTCGGTGGCGCTCTTCACGCGCGTATGAGGGTCGCCGCGCTCTACGACGTCCACGCGAACCTGCCCGCGCTCGAGGCCGTGCTCACCGAGGCCGACGCGGACACCATCCTCGTGGGAGGCGACGTCGCGCTGGGCCCGATGCCGAGGGAGACCCTCACACTCCTCCGCGAGCGAGGAGCCACGTTCATCCGGGGCAACTGCGACCGCGAGGTCGCCTCTCCGGGTGCAGGAGAGGAGCTCTGGACGCGGCGCGCCCGCTGGGTGCACGGGCAGCTCGCGGACGACGATCTCGCCTTCCTCCGCGGCTTGCCGCACCCGCTTCCGCTCGAGGTGGACGGGCTCGGCGAGGTGCTCTTCTGCCATGGATCCCCGCGGAACGACGAGGAGATCCTCACGGCGATCACGCCGCCCAAGCGCCTCGACCCGATTCTCGACGGCGTCACCCAGGATCTCGTCGTCTGCGGACACACGCACGCCCAGTTCGACCGCCTCGTCGGCGACCGCAGGCTCGTGAACGCGGGCAGTGTGGGGATGGCCTACGAGGGCGAGCCGGGCATCGCGGCCTGGGCGCTGCTCGGGCCGACCGTGGAGCTACGCCGAACGCCGTACGACGTCGAGGCCGCCGCCGCGCTCGTCCGTGAGACGGGCTTTCCGGACGCGGACGAGCTGGTGGACGAGGCCCTCCTCCACCCGCCGAGCGCGGAGGAGGTCACGGCTCACTTCGAGGCTCTCGCCGAGCGCCAGTCCTTGTAGTGGCGCCACAGGTGGTCGGCGTTCGCGAGGACGAACGCGACCGAGAGCAGCGGGAGTGCCGGCAGTCCGGAGATGTCGAAGCCGACCGCGAGTGCGAGCGTGGCCCCGAACGAGAGCGCCATCAGGATCCACGTGAGCCCGATGCGCAGGCCGAAGCGGTCCGCCGCGCCGAGGAAGAGCGAGAAGAAGAGGACGTCCGGAAGGCCGAGCTGCGCCGAGTTGTGCTCACCCGGAAGCGGGAACGAGATCGAGAGGGCGTTGAAGACCTGCGGCTGGTTCTCGACGATCTCCTTCGTCGGGCCGCGCGCGACCGAGAAGATGTCCACCGGGACGATCAGCACGGCGATGAGGAGCACCCAGGAGAGTGCCTCGAAGAACGAGAGAAACCACCACGCGACGCAGACGACCGCGGCGATCTTCACGAAGTTCGCGGCGATGTCGAGGTCGGCCCATTCGAGGAGGACGCTGACCGCCACCAGCCCGACCGCGACCCAACCTAGTCTCTCCATCGTCGATCGGCGCAGCGGCAGGGCGATGAGCGGGAGCAGGAACGTGAACGGGATCAGAACCAGCGAAAGGAACGCGACGTCGGCCCAGAGGCTCAGGGTCGGCAGATCCTCCGAGACCGCGTAGTACCAGGCGAGGACCGCGAGGACTGCTAGTACGGCGGCTGTTCGGACCACCAGGGCCCGATCGCCTTGAACGCCTCCCAGAAGTCCTTCTTCGCCGGAGCCTCGTCCAGCGACGCGTCCAGATCCGGGGTCACCAGCGCCTCGATCGTCGGGGTGAACTTCTGGATCGACCCCGGCTGGCTCGCGATCTCCGTCGCGAGCGGGAAGCGGACTGCGTTCAGGCACGTCACCGCATCTTGCCCCATGACCACGATGAGCTTGGGCTGGACGATGTGGATCTCGCGGGCGAGCCACTCACGCGCCTGTTCCTCGTCTGCACCCGCGAACTTGAGGCAGTTCGTCCCGTAGATCGCGGTCGGATCCACCTGCAGGCGCTGTAGAGACTTCAGCACGGCCTGTCCGGCGCGGCCGAAGAAGGCGACGCCCTCATGCTGCTCGGCGGTCTGCGGCCCGTACTTGAGCAGGAAGAGATCCGCCTGCGGGTGGCCGGAGCCGAGCACCGGTGCCCGGTCCGCGCCTGCCTCGTGGGCGATCTCGCGGCTGAGATCGTTGATCTCGGCGATCGCCTTCTCGAGGTAGCGCTGTGAGATGTCGTCCGTGGGCACGGGCAAGGGGGCTGCGAGGGTATTCGGGGCGGAGAGCCCCTCTTCCTACACGGCGGCCTTCGAACGCCGGGCGCGGGACTGCGCCACCCACTTGAGGCCCTGGAGGTAGACGAGCGACTTCGGTCGTCGCACGATCTCCGCCGAGCGCAGGCTGATGAGGAACTCGGCCGCGTTCTCGAAGGCGCGCATGCGCACGAGCCCGGTGCCCACTCCCTGCAGGACGTGCGCGTCGGAGCCCGCGCCCATGGTCAGGTTGTACTTCCGCGCAAAGCGCAGGGCCTCGTCGTTGAATCCCTCGAAGAGGAGCCGCGCGTTGTAGACCTCGAAGACGTCGATCTCCGGCAGATGCCGGTGCAGGGTCGGCGCGTCGGGGATCGTGTGCAGGCGGTCGAAGGGGTGGGGCAGGTACACGACTCCGCCTTGCTCTCGAATCGCCGCGATCGTGTCGGCCATCGGCAGGCCTCGCTCGATCGTCTCCTCGAGGAAAAGGCCGATCACCTCGCCCTTCTCCGTCTTGATCTCCTCGCCCGGGATGACGGTGAGGCTTCGCCCGCGCGAGAGCTCGACGGCCTCCTCCGCGCCGGTGAAGACGTTGTGGTCGGTGATCGCGATCGCCCCGAGCCCCTGGCCCTCGGCGTAGTCGAGGAGCTCCGCCACCGGCACGGCGCAGTCGTGCGAGTGGTCGGTGTGCATGTGCAGGTCGGCGAGGATGAACGGACGGTCCGCGAGCGGCTCCGCAGGCGGGCGGACGACCTTGCGCCTGCGGCCGAGCACCGATTCGTACAGCTTCTCGAGCTCGTTCCCGAGAGCCTCCGCGCTCTCGCCCTCCGCGAACTCCCTCGCCTCCGCCGACTGCTGCCGGCGCCACTCGGGGTCGGACGCGAGGCGGCCCAGAGCGGCACCCACGAGCTCGGGCTGTCCGCCCGCACCGGGCGGGTCGACGAGCGGAACACCGGCCGTGGCCGCCTCGGCGCGAAAGCGCCGGACACCGCGTTGGGCGGGGACGAGCCCGGCGGCGCCGGCCAGGAGCCGGGCCCGGCTCTCGCCGTCGAGGGCGGTCCGCACGGTGACGCGGTCGCGCAGCGCCCGGGGAACATAGGGCCGGCCGGAGAGCGGGCTCGTGCGCACGAAGACGAGCTCCCAACCCGGATGTTCGCGCAGCTCCCGTAGAGCCGCACGGCGGCGCGGAAGCTCGTCGGCGCGCCACTCGAAGAGAAAGCGCTTGGCTGGCCTGGTGTCGCGAGCGGGGTCCGGCTCAATCCCGAAGGGGAGGGCGCGGTAGTCGCCGGGGAAGCGAGCGCGTGCCGCGGCCAGCGTTTCCTCGCCGACCGCGGTCAGACCGTCGGTGCGCGAGAGCAGGCGTTCCCGCTGCTTCTTCCCGGGCGGGTAGGAGAGCCGCTCGGGAGAGTGGAAGGTCGCCACCGAGAGGCCGCGCGAGTCGCGGAGGGCGAGGTAGGAAAGGCTGGGCAGGCCCGGCTCGTGCGCGTGCAGGACGTCGAAGGAATCCGCACCGAGCGCAAGCTCGAGGTTCGCGCGGACGCCGATCGGGACGCCGAGGCGGCTCTTCCTCGAGACGGGGACCGCCGGGCCGAGAGCGACCACGCCTTCCAAAGCGTCGCCCTGCGCACTCAGGCGCCGCAGCGCGCGCCGGCCCTGAGCAAGGTCGACCGCGCGGTTGGACGGCGCGAGCACGAT
>JAICVP010000355.1 GCA_025935275.1 Thermoleophilia bacterium | reverse complement strand
GGCGTCGGGAAGCTCCTCGACCGGGTCGAGGGGCTCAACGCAAAACACACAAGCCGGATCGGCACCGGGGGCCTGAACCGCTTTCTCACCGAGCTCCGCGAGCAGCGCCCGGGGCCCGCGAAGGGCAATCGGCGGCTGAACCTGCTCTACGGCACCCAGGTCTCGACGCGCCCGCCGCGCTTCCGCTTCTTCGTCAACGATCCCGGCCTCTTGACGCGCGACTACGGCTACTGGGTCGAGAACCGCCTGCGCGAGCACTTCGAGCTGGCCGGCGTGCCCGTGATCATCGACTTCGTGCGGCGCGGATGAGAGCTGCGGTAGTCGGAGCCGGTTCATGGGGCAGCGCGTTTGCCGGCGTCCTGCGCGAGCAGGGGCACGACGTCGCCTTGGTCGGGCGGGAGGCGCCCGAAAGCCACGAGGTCGGGGCGGCGGAGCTCGTCTGCATGGCCGTCCCCAGCCGCGTGTTCAGGGAAGTGACCACGTCGCTGCCCGGCACCGCGCCCGTTTTGATCCTCACGAAGGGCCTCGATCCCGTTTCCGGCAAGCGTCTTTCGGAGGTCGTCGAGGGCCGCGAGGCGCTCGTGCTCTCGGGGCCCAACCATGCCGAGGAGATCGAGCAGGGACTCCCCGCAGCGGCGGTGCTCGCGAGCGAGAACGAGGAGCTCGCCGCCGAGCTGCAGCATGAGATCCACTCGCTGCGCTTCCGGGTGTACGTGAACACGGATCTCGTGGGGGTCGAGCTCTGCGCAGCGGCGAAGAACGTGATGGCGCTCGCCGCCGGCGCCGTCGACGGCCTCGAGGCGGGGGACAACGCGAAAGCCGCCCTCATCACCCGCGGGCTCGCGGAAATGGCGCGCCTCGGGGAGGCGTGCGGCGCCCGCCCGGAGACCTTTTCGGGCATGGCCGGGATGGGTGACCTGATGGTCACGTGCTGGAGCCGCCACGGACGAAACCGTGCGGCCGGAGAGTTGATCGCCCGCGGGGCGACGCCGGAGGAGGCGGCGGCGGAAATCGGGCAGGTGGTCGAGGGGCTGACGACGGCTCCGGTGCTCCGCGAGCTCGCGCGCAGAAACGGCGTGGAGCTGCCGATAACGGAAGCTGTGTGCGAGGTCCTCGCTGGTGCGAGCCTGAGCCAGCTAGTCTCAGGGTTGATGGGTCGGAGGCCGACGGATGAATAAGGCCGCGCTTTTCCTCATGGTCGCTGCGCTTTCGCTCCCGGCACTCGGGTGCGGAGAGGGGTCGTCGTCCGGCGCCGCCGGGGCGAGCGTCGCGCCTGCCGGCACGCAGGTCTTTGTCAGCGTGGACACGAGCTTCGACTCGGCGAACTGGTCTGCGGGCCGCGAACTTCTCGGCAAGTTCCCCGATGGAGACGGTGCCGTCGAATCGCTGCTCGGCGAGCTCGGAGGCCAGGGCATCGATTTCGACGCGGACGTGAAGCCCGCGCTCGGGCCCGAGACGGACTTCGTCGCGCTCGACGTGAGCGGCGAGGGCAAGGTGGTGGGCCTGACCCAGCCCGAGGACGAGGCCAAGCTCGACGCCCTCCTCGCGAAGAGCCACGAAGAGCTCGTTTCGCGGGAGATCGACGGCTGGGTGGCGTTCTCCGACAGCGAGGCGAACCTCGACGAGTTCGAGCGGCTCCAGGCCGACGGGACGCTCGAGTCCGACGGCAACTACCAGAAGGTCAGCGGCGAGGTGGCCGACGACGGCATCGCACAGATCTACGTCGCCGGCTCGGCCCTCGACTCGACGCGGCTCGCAGGGCTCTTCGGCTCGGACACGCCCTCGGTCGCCCTTGCACTCGATCCTCAGGACGACGGCATCCACATCGAGGGCGCGGCGAGCCCTGCAACCAGCGATCTCTTCTCGGAGGAGTTCACCGC
>JAICVP010000175.1 GCA_025935275.1 Thermoleophilia bacterium | reverse complement strand
GGTGGTCGCATATCGCGGCAAGATCAAGCTCGCGGCCGAGATCGCGCTCGCCTCCGGCGCGCAGGTCGCCGTCTTCCTCATCCCTGCGGTCGCCCTGCTCTCCTGGCTGATCGAGCCGCTGGCGCTCTCCTTCCGGCAGGTGGAGATCGCCGCGCTCGCGGCCACCGTCGCGTTCACCGCGCTGATCCTGAGCAACGGCCGTTCGAGCAGGGCGAAGGGAATCGCCCTCATCGGGGCCTACGTGCTCGTGGCGCTCGCTTTCCTCCTCGCCGGCGACCGCTGAACTCGCCGACGCGAGGCGCGCTTGTCCGCGCTGGGTGCTCTCGCTAGGGTCGTCGAGTGTTCGAGGCTTTCGGCTGGGGGTTTCTCGCCCAGTCGTCGCTGCTCGTAGCCGGCCTGATCGTCTGCTGGATCAAGGTGCCGACCAAAGTCGTCGGCATTCTCGGCGGCTTCGGCGCGGGGGCCATGATCGCGGCCGTCGCCTTCGACCTCGTCCCCGAGGCTCAGGTGCTCGACGAGTGGCAGTTCGCCCTGTGGATGCTCGTCGGCGTCGCGGTGTTCCTCCTCGGTGACCGGATCGTGGATCGGCGGTTCGGCTCCGAAGGCGTCGGCGGGGCCATGGGCATCGTGGTCGGCTCGGTCGTCGACGGCGTGCCGGAGTCCTTGATCCTGGGGATCCAGGTCGGCACCGGCGTCACGATCAGCCTCGGGTTCGTCGCCGCAGTGTTCATCTCCAACATCCCCCAGGCAGTCGCGCCATCGGCCGATCTCGTCGCGGCGGGGTGGGGCCCCGGCCGCCTGGGGAGACTCTGGTTCACGGTCGTTCTCGCCTGCGGGATCGCAGCGCTGCTCGGCTATCTGGCGACTGACATCTCAGGTGCTGCGCAGGGTGATCGGGCCGCGGCCCTGGCGGCGGGCGGGCTGCTCGCCATGCTGACCAATTCCTTGATGCCGTTCTCGTTCGAGCGCGGCGGCGAGCTCGCCGGTGCTGCGACCGCCGTCGGCTTCTGTCTCGCCGCCCTGAACAGCTGATCCCGAGGGCGCGGTCAGTCGGCCGCCCGGCTCCGCAGAGCACCCCCGAGCGCCAGGATGACGAATCCGATCCCTGCGAGGATCAGCGCGATCCCGACCACGATCCCGAAGAGCGCGGTTCCTTCGGCAAGGAACGACGTGTACAGGGCGGTCGCAAGCGCGGTCTCCGTCACCCAGATATTCCGGGCGCCGTTGGAGACCGGGTTCCCGTCCGCGTCCTTCTGCGCTTCCGCAGGGTCGTTCGTCCCCGCTGGGTCGTTCGGGTTCGCGGCCGACACGTACTGGCCCATCTCCGCGTAGGCGAGGCCGCCGGTGCTCTCAAGCGCATGGATGCGCATGTAGTCGGCGAAGCACTTCGCCTCCGAGCCCGTGTCGATCTCTTCGCCGGCCACGCTGCACGTCGGCAACTCGATGCTGTCGGGCAGCCCCGCTTCCTGCGCTCCCTGGGCGATCCCCTCCGGCGTCATGTCGGGGGTGCCGACGATCTTCTCCCTGCTGAGCTGCGTCTGAACCTCGTTGTGTCCACTGATGCTCAGGACGAGCGAGCCGATGCCGAAGGCGATCAGGATCACCCCGGCCGCGACGCCGCCCCACTCCAAGATCCTGCGCCTCGTCAATGCCCCTCTCCTTTCGTCCAACCTCGCCACCGCAGACGTCGACCCGACCCTAACGACTCGCACGAGGTGCGGTTAGCCGCACGTTAAGACTCGCGCTCGCCGCCTTTGACTCTCGGCCCGGGTCTGAAAGCCTAGACAGGACAAAAACCTGGAGGTCCGAGATGACATCGGCGATGAGTGAAGAGCTGACTGCGGAGAAAGGGACGACCGGCGCCGTCGTCCAGGCGAACGAGATCACCCGCGTCTACGGCGAGGGCGAGACGGCTGTGCACGCCCTGAACGGCTGCTCCGTAGGAGTCGCCCATGGCGAACTGACTGCCGTCATGGGCCCGTCCGGCTCCGGCAAGTCCACGCTGATGCACATCCTGGCGGGCCTCGACCGCCCCTCGAGCGGCGACGTCTTCATCGAGGGCATCGACATCACGAAGCTTGGCGACAACGACCTCACGAAGCTCCGACGCCAGCACATCGGCTTCATCTTCCAGTTCTTCAACCTTCTCCCCATGCTCACGGCGGAGGAGAACATCCGCCTGCCGCTCGACCTGTCGGGCGAGAAGCCGGATGAGAACTGGGTCCAGGAGGTCATCAAGCGGACCGGGCTCGACGATCGCCGCACGCATCGCCCCTCCGAGCTCTCCGGCGGACAGCAGCAGCGGGTCGCCATCGCGCGTGCCCTCGCGTCCCGCCCCACGGTGATCTTCGCCGACGAGCCGACGGGCAACCTCGACTCCACGAACAGCGCAGAGATTCTCAGCCTCCTGCGCGAGATGGTCACGAACTACGGCCAGACGACCGTCATGGTCACCCATGACGCGCACGCCGCGGCCATCGCCGACCGCGTCCTCTTCCTCGCAGACGGCTGCATCGTCAAGGAGCTGCGCGGAGCGGACGCCGGCCAGATCCTGAATGCGATGGAGGAAGTGAGCGGACGATGATCCGAGTCGCCCTCAGAGGCCTCGCCGGCCGCAAGATGCGCGCGGCGCTGACGGCGTTCGCGATCATCCTCGGCGTGGCGATGGTGAGCGGGACGTACGTCCTCACCGACACCATCGACAAGGCCTTCGACAACATCTTCAGCGAGACGTACGCCAACACCGACGCGGTCGTCTCGGGCAAGGCCGCGGACATCAGCTTCCAGGGCGAATCGGTCGAGACCCCGCCCATCGACGCGACGCTGCTCGAGAAGGTCCGCGCCCTTCCGGACGTCGAAGCCGCAACCGGCATCGTCGTCGACGACTCGAGCACGAAGATCATCAAGAAGGACGGCAAGGCCGTGAACACGGGCGGCGCGCCGTCGTTCGGCTTCGGGATCGACCCCGCCCAGGCGGAGTTCAACCCGCTCAAGCTGCTCGAGGGGACCTGGCCGCAGGGCTCGAATGAGGTCGTCATCGACGCGGCCACGGCAGACGAGCAGGGCTACAAGGTCGGCGACACGGTGCCCATCGCAACGCTCAAGCCTGTCCAGGACTTCAAGCTGGTCGGGCTCGCGCAGTACGGGGACGTGGCCTCGATCGGCTCGGCGACGTTCACCGTCTTCACGATCCCGACCGCCCAGTCGGTCCTCGACCGGATCGGCAAGTTCGACACAATCTCGGTGGCCGCGAAGGAGGGCGTGAGCCAGCAGGCCATCGCCGACGAGATCGAGCCGATCCTGCCGAAGACCGCGCAGGTGCGCACGGCCGACGCACAGGCGAAGGAGGACGCGCAGGACGTGTCCTTCACGAAGATCATCCGCTACTTCCTGCTCTCGTTCGCCGGTGTAGCGCTCTTCGTCGGCGCCTTCGTGATCTTCAACATCCTCTCGATCACCGTGGCTCAGCGGGTGCGGGAGTTCGCCACCATCCGGACGATCGGAGGCTCCCGCAGGCAGATTCTCTGGTCGGTCGTCCTCGAGGCGTTCGTCATCGGCCTGATCGGCTCACTCCTCGGACTTGTCCTCGGCGTGGGCCTCGCAGCCGGACTGAACGCGTTGTTCAAGGCGACCAACTCCGACCTGCCGACCCAGGGCCTCGTCTTCGCGCCGCGGACCGTGGTCGTCTCGCTCGTGATCGGCGTTGGTGTCACGGTCATCGCCGGCCTCATCCCGGCGCTTCGCGCGACGCGCGTCCCGCCCATCGCGGCCGTGCGCGAAGGCTCGGAGCTCCCCAAGGGCAGGATCTCGGCGTACGTCCCGTACATCGCGATCGTGATCATCGGGCTCTCGGTCACGCTTCTCTCTTACTCGCTCTTCAAGGACAAGCTGGATACGGCGCCGCGGCTGATCTCGATGGCCGTGGGAGTGCTTCTGCTCTTCATCGGCGTGGCGATGGTCTCGTCGCGCGTGGTTCGACCGCTTGCGGTCGGCACCCATCCGATCGCGAAGTGGGGAGTCATTGCGTTCTCCATCCTCTTCTATCCGTTCACCCTGGCCTACTGGCTCATTCGCCGGGCGGCTTTCGACACCGGGGCCGGGAGGCGCCTGGCCGCGCTCGCGGAGTCGCTCGCGATCCAGGTCGCGCTCGTCCTCGCCGCCTGGGTCCTGGTCGCCGGCTTCCTGGGCGTCGTCGTCGCCGCGGTCTTCCTCGTGGTCGACTTCTTCGTCTTGATCATGTGGGTGCGCCGCGCGGTGGGAACCTGGGAGCCCGAATGGCCCGTCGAGTTCCCGAACGTCCGGCCGGAAGGCATGGTCAACGACGTGGCCAAGGAGAACTCGCGGCGCAACCCCGGCCGCACGGCCTCCACGGCTGCAGCACTGATGATCGGCATTGCCCTCGTCACGTTCATCGCCGTGCTCGCGAGCGGCATGAAGAAGTCGAACCGCGGCGCCATCGAGGATCAGGTCAACGCGGAATACGTCGTCACGTCGCAGGATGGATTCTCGCCGTTCGTCGCAGAGGCGGGCGAGGCGGTGCAGCATTCCCCCGACGCCCAGTTCGTGACGAGCGTGCGCTCCGATCTCGCGAAGGCGGACGGCGAGAGCGGCTACATCACCGGCATCCAGCCGGGGGCGATAGCGACCGCCTACCACTTCGACTGGAAGGACGGATCCGACGCCGTGCTCGGAGAGCTGGGCCGGAACGG
>JAICVP010000118.1 GCA_025935275.1 Thermoleophilia bacterium | reverse complement strand
GGTGCAGCCGCACGTTCTCGAGGGCGATGGACGCCTGGGAGCCGAGCCACAGGGCGAGCTCCCGCGACTGGTCGCCGAAATCGGATCCGGCAGGCGTGAGGAGCAGCATCGCGTCCTCCCGGCCTTCGGGGCCGAGCGGGATGACGAGCGGCTGACCGCCCACCTCGGGGTTTCCGGCCCGCGCCTGCTCCTCACCGTCCACGATCAGACGCCCGCCCGCGGCGCCGGTCGCCTCGACGGCGCTTTCGACGATGACGTTCAGGAGCGTGAAGGGGTCGTGGGTGGCGGCCAGGGCCTTCCCGAACCGGTCGACCGCGTCCTGCACGCGCCCGCGCTCGGCGGCGAGCTGGCCGGACATCTCGTTGAAGGCGCGACCCAGGGTCGCGAGCTCGTCGCGGCCCCGCACGGGGACGCGCTGCCCGAACTGGCCGCGGGAGACGGCGCCGGCGGCATCGGCGAGCTCCCGGAGCGAGCGCACGATCGTCCGGCCGAGCAGCCACGCCAGGATCGCAACGATTGCGAGGGCGAGGAAGGCGAAGATGAGGAAGCGCTCGCGGAGGGCGGAGACCGAGTTGTCGATCGCGGACTTCGGCGTGACCACGACGAGGGTGAGGGGCGGGCTGGACTGGAGAATCGGGGCGGACACTGCGCGGTAACGGCGGTCGCCGAGGTTCGTGTAGCTCGGCTCGGGCAGCGGCGAGATCTCCGACCCGACGATGTCGCCGGGTCCCGCGAGGACCTCACCGCCCTGTGCGAGCAGGATTCGGTCCGGCGCTCCCAGGCCGGTGACCGCCCGAAGCTGGGCCAGCAGGGTGGCGTCGAGCGGGAACCAGACGGCGATGCTGCCGATCGGCGAGCCATCCTCCGCGAAGACGGACGACGTGCGTTCCACATGCAGCCCGTGCGGAGCCTCCCCGGCGATCACCTGGTCGTTGATGTAGAAGGCGGCGTCGGGCACGGTGCGGGCCAGCCGGACCAGAGCGGCGCGGTTTCGGGTCTGGAAGGCCTGCTGGACGCTCGTGGCGTGGGCGAGCGAATCGGCCGTCTCGGCCAGGTCGACGCGAACTCGGCGCGCGTAGTCGTTGATCGCAACGCGAAGCGCCGCGTTGAGACGCGAGTCCGTGTTGCCGACCTCGCCCCTGGTGGCCACTTCGCTGAACGCCCACGAGGCAGCGAGCAGCGGCAGCAGCGCCAGGAGAAGGAAATACGTAACGAGCCGAAGCTTGAAGCTACCCAAGTGCCGCGCCTAACTCTCGAGGGTTAACTACGTACCCGACCTGTCTATCGGCTCCGTCGCAATCCCTCCTTAGGGTGATCTGAGCCGAAAGTGTTAGAAGACAGGTCGTTCGAGGCTGATCGCGATGATCATTCCCGCGAACCAGCAGATGCCTGCGAAAGCCACCGCGAACGCCGCCAGTCCCCGCTGGAAGCCGCCGATCCCCGCTGCGACGAGCGCCACGACCACCGCTCCGGCGCCGACGCGACCCGGGTAGTAGACGAGTCCCGCGGCCGCCGCGAAGATGGCGAAGGCAGCGAGGAAGCCCGCAAGCGTCGAGGCCGTGCCCTCCCCGGCCCGCGAATCGCCTTCGTGCACGCTCACGAGCGCTTCTCAGCTCGTGTCGGTGCGAGAACCGGACGCGGACGGCGCTCCGGCGAGCCGTGCGGGCCAGGCCGGCGGCCCGGCACCGAGCGCCCGCCCGACGGCGGATGCCAGACGGGGCTGCCGCCGTCCTCGCCGCCGGGAGACACGCGGTCGTAGGTCGGATCCGTCCCCGGTTCGGGCGGGTCCTTGACGGCCCACCAGATCACGTAACCGAGGTACGCGGCCGGGATCTTCAGGATCACCAAGAAGAAGATGGTGAACCAGAGCATCTGCCCTGAGTGTAACGTAGCCCGCTTCCGGTAACACCAAATACCGCTCTCGCCGCTGCGGCCAACTCCGGCGAGCGCGTACCGGCCGTCTCTCTCGCCCAGGTAGGCGGCCCGAACCTCGTTCCCTACAAGGGGGTAACTACGTGAAGTCATTGCGCGCGGGCGTACTCGTGCTCGCCACAGTGATCGGACTGATCTGGGCCGCCGGGGCCTTCGCACAGGAAGGAACCACGGAGCCCACGACCACCGAAACGACGACAACCGACACGACCGAAACCGAAACGACCACGGAGAGCACGGCCGAGCCCGCGCCCGATCCCTGGGCCGAGACCGCGAGGACTCGAGACCTGAAGCGCCGGGCGCTCTGGTCGAAGTTCGTCGCCAGGAAGCTCTCCCGGCTGACCCGGCATCCCCGCCCCACCGTCAGCCGCACCCGGAGGGACTTCGATTCCCTCCTTCGCTACCGGCTCTGGCTCCGCAAGGCCTGGCGGATCCGCGCCGACCGGGCTCGGTACAGGGCTCACCATCCGCCCCACCTCTCCGCCTGGCAGTGCATCCACCGGTGGGAGGGCTCCTGGACGGACCCCAACTATCCGTACTACGGCGGGCTGCAGATGGACATCGCCTTCCAGCGGGCGTACGGCCCCGGGCTCCTGCGGCGCAAGGGCACCGCGAACCACTGGGCCCCCTACGAGCAGATGTGGGTGGCCGAGCGGGCGCTCAAGGCCGGCCGCGGGTTCTACCCCTGGCCTCTGACTGCGCGGAGATGCGGGCTGATCTAGCCCGGAGGGCGTAGGACTGCAAACTGATCCGTGACCGCGAGCGAGCGGTTGCGGAAGCGGTAGACGGCTGCCGGACGCCCGCCCGCGCGACCGGGCGGGCGCTGGTCGCCTGTGGGCTCGAGCAGGGCGCGGCGGACGAGGACGCGCTGCAGATTCGTCGCCGAGAGGTCGTGCCCGAGCGCTGCGCGGTAGAGGCCGCGCAGCTCGGCGATCGTGAAGGCCGGCGGGGCGAGCGCGAAACCGATGTTCGTATACGAGAGCTTCGCCCGGAGGCGCTCGCGGCCCGCCAGGACGACGGCCAGGTGGTCGAAGGCCAGGTCAGGAAGGTCGTCGACCGGATGCCAAGCCGTGTCCGAGGGAACCTTCGGGTCGATTCCGGCAGGGACGAGCCCGAGATACGCCGTGGCGACAAGCCGGCGCTCGGGATGGCGCCTCGGCTCGCTGAGAGTCTCGAGCTGCTCCAGGTGAGACAGCTCGCGGACGTCGACCTTCGCGGCGAGATGGCGCTGGATCGACGCTTCGAGTGTCTCACGCGCCCCCAGGACACCGCCCGGGAGGGCCCACGCGCCTTCGAACGGCGCTCTGGCGCGTTTCCAGAGCAGGACCTGGAGCTCGCCCTTTCTCACCTGAAGGACGACCGCGAGAGCCTCGTGCTCCGGTGTGTGCGTGGTAGACTTAGCCACTAGTTATCGACTCACAGTCGTAAACCTACCGAGAGGTTAGCGCAGATGGCAGTCGTCGAGGCACCAGCACCCCCCATCTCCCGTACCAGGGACGTCGAAGACGTCCTCCGCAGCGGGGGTTTCACCCGGTTCCACCGCCGCGCGGTCGCGGTCACCGGCTTCGCGTGGACATTCGTCGCGATGGAGATCCTGCTCGTCGGCTTCACCGTTCCGGTGTTCACGGCGCTCTGGGGAATCTCCGGGAGCCTGGCCGGCTGGATCACCGCCTCGGCGCTCGCGGGCTCGCTCGTCGGCAGCGTCGTCTTCGGCCGGCTCGCCGACCAGATCGGGCGCCGGCGCATCTTCGTGACCGCGATCCTCTGGTACGCGACGTTCACCGCACTGACCGCACTCGCCTGGGGGCCCTGGTCCGTCTCGGCGTTCCGCTTCCTCGCGGGAATCGGCCTCGGCGCGCTCCTCGTCGTCGATCCGTCGATGCTCTCCGAATACCTGCCGCCGCAGAACCGTGGCCGCTTCCTCGTCTTCCTCGACTTCTTCTGGCCCGTCGGCCTGCTCCTCGCAACCGGGCTCTCGTGGGTCTTCCTCGACCAGATCGGCGGCGACTCCGGCTGGCGCTACCTCTTCCTGGCGGCGTCCTTCCCCGCATTCCTCGCCTTCTTCGCCCGGCTGAGCCTCCCGGAGAGCCCCTACTGGCTCGCCCGCAACGGGCGCAAGCGGGAGGCGGCCGAAGTTCTCGGCGAGATCACCGGCCGCCCAGTCTCGGCGGACGAGCTGACGGTGGCCGAGGAGCCGCGCGGCTCGCTCCGTGAGCTCGTCTCGGAGAAGCTCGGTGGCCGCTCGGCGATGATCGTCCTCGTCTGGATCGCCCTCAACATCTCGTACTACGGCCTCTTCCTCTGGCTTCCGTTCGTGCTCCAGGCCGAGAAGAACTTCACGGTCAACGTCTACCTCCTGCTGGCCCTGTCGGCACTCTCCCAATTCCCCGGCTACGGCGCCTCGATCTGGCTCGTGGAGCGCATCGGGCGCAAGGCGACGCTGACGCTCTTCCTCTTCCTCGGCGGCGTCAGCGGGCTCACGTTCGCCCTCGCGGAGACGCAGGGCGTCTACATCGCCTCGCTCTTCTTCGTCGGGTTCTTCAACCTCGGCGCCTGGGGCGCGGTCTACCCGTACACGGCCGAGCTCTTCCCCACCCGCCTCCGCTCCACGGCCTTCGGCATGGTGGAGGGCTTCGGCAAGGGCGCTGCGATCGGCGGCCCCTACCTCTTCGGCGCTCTGATCGACCGGACGGGAGACACGGTGTGGTCGCTCGTCTTCATCGCCCTCGTGATGGTCGCGGGCGCGATTGCAACCCTCTTCGGACGGGAGACCCGCGGCACTAAGCTGGGGTAGTGGCCAACCGGCTCGCCCACGAGACCAGCCCCTACCTCCTGCAGCACGCCGACAACCCGGTCGACTGGTACCCGTGGGGCGATGAGGCGTTCGAGCGCGCCCGCACCGAGGACAAGCCGGTCCTGCTCTCCATCGGCTACGCGGCGTGCCACTGGTGCCACGTCATGGAGCACGAGTCCTTCGAGGACGAGGAGACGGCACGCCTCATGAACGAGCGCTTCGTCCCGGTGAAGGTCGACCGGGAGGAGCGGCCGGACGTGGACGGCCTCTACATGGAGGCGGTGGTCACGATGACCGGACACGGCGGCTGGCCGATGACGGTCTTTCTCACGCCCGACGGACGCCCGTTCTACGGCGGCACGTACTTCCCGCCCGAGCCGCGCTTCAACATGCCGAGCTTCACGCAGCTCCTCCTCGCCGTGTCGAAGGCCTACGAAGAGCAGCGCGGCGAGCTCGAGGAGCAGGCCGACACGCTGGTGGGCGCGATTCGGCAGGCGAGCGAGCGTCCGCCGTCCAACGAGCCGCTCACGTCGGAGCTGATCGTCAACGCCGTCTCGGCGCTCCGCGCGCAATTCGACCCGCAGCACGGCGGCTTTGGCCGCGCACCGAAGTTCCCGCCGGCTTCGAACCTCCACCTGCTGCTGCGGACAGGCCGCGACGACGCCCTGGAGATGGTGCGCTCGACGCTCGACGGAATGGCCGCCGGGGGCATGTACGACGTCCTGGGCGGAGGCTTCCACCGCTATTCGGTCGACGAGGCCTGGCTCGTCCCGCACTTCGAGAAGATGCTCTACGACAACGCGCTGCTCGCGCCGACGTACCTCCACGCCTGGCTCGTCACCGACGAGGAGCGCTACCGCCGCATCGCCGAGGAGACCCTCGACTACATGGTGCGCGACCTGCGCCTAGAGGAGGGAGGGTTCGCCTCGGCGCAGGACGCGGACACCGAAGGCGTCGAGGGCCTCACCTACACGTGGGCTGCGGAGGAGATCGAGGAGGCGGTCGGCGAGCCGCACCCGGAGTGGCTTCAGCCGTTCGAGCACGGCCGCTTCGTCATCCGCGGCGAGGTGCCGGAAGAGGCTCGCACCCGGCTCCTCGAGGTGCGAGCCGCCCGACCTCAGCCCTTCCGCGACGACAAGGTGGTCACTGCCTGGAACGGCATGGCGCTCGCCGCTTTCGCCGAGGCCTCCTACCGGCTCGGCCGCCGGGACTACCTCGAGGTCGCGCTCGAGCTCGCGGGCTTCCTCGGCGAGACGATGGCGGACGGGAACGGCGGGCTCCTGCGCACGTATCGCGACGGCCAGGCGAAGATCGACGGGTACCTCGAGGACTACGCACACGTCGCCAACGGGTGCATCGAGCTCCATTGCGCGACCGGCGATCCGCGCTGGCTCGAGGAGGGTTACCGGCTCGCGCAGCGCGCGCAGGCGTTTGCGGACGAGACCCACGGCGGGTGGTTCGTCGGAACCCACGATCTCGTCGCCCAACGCAAGGAGTTCGACGACCACCCCACGCCTTCCGGGAACTCGATGATGGCCTTCGTCGCACTTCGCCTGGCGCGGATCTGGGGCGACGACGAGCTCGAGCGGGCTGCAGTCGGGGCGTTCCGTCTCGCCAGGCCGCTGCTCGAGAGGGCCCCGACCGCGTTCGGGCACATGCTCTGCGCACTCGAGCTCCACTTCTCGGCTCCGAGGGAGATCGCCGTCGTCGGAGCCTCCGAGGAGCTTCGCGGCGCAGCCCTGCAGGGCTTCCAGCCCAACACCGTCTTCGCCTTCGCCCCGGAGCCGACCGACACCGTGCCGCTGCTCGCGGGCCGGGGACTCGTCGACGGCAGCCCGGCCGCCTACCTCTGCGAGCGCTGCGCCTGCCAGGCGCCGGTGACCACGGCGGACGCCCTTACGTCCGCGCTCGTCTAGACCGGCGGAG
>JAICVP010000367.1 GCA_025935275.1 Thermoleophilia bacterium | reverse complement strand
GCGCGTGCTGCGGCGCCGCAAGACTGCCTGAGCTACGTTTGCCGCGGAGCGGCACGGGCCCGGTGGCCCAGCCGGTCTTCAAAACCGGTGAGGCGTGGCAGCCCCACGCTGGGTAGGTTCGACTCCTGCGCCGCTCCGTTCAGGCCGTAGGTGACTGCCGGAAGCGCTCGGGCGGCTCGGCGCCGATGGCCGGCGGGCCCTGCGCGACCTCGTTGACGCAGACGAAGACGTCGAGCCACCAGCCCTCACGCTTTTCGTCGATCTCGCCCTCGCCGACGAGGAAGCAGGTGTTCAGCCACCGCCAGCGCTCCGCCTCGGTGGTCAGCTCCACGCGGGCGAGGATCGCCCGACGGCTGCCGACTGCGTTCTCCTCGACGCTCTGGCCGTGGACAGACAGGAGGATCTCGTCGCCCTCGGGTGTCGCGATCGTCCCGCGGAGATTCGGCGTCCATACGCCGTCCTCGCGCCGGCGCGGATAGTTCGCCCAGGAGACGGCGCCGACAAGCTCGCCGCTCACCTTGCCGTCGCCCTGGCCGAAGCCGAGCCCCTCCTCCCCGCCGTACGGCCGGTGCCAGCTCGACGCGCCGTAGCGCATGGAGACCCGGCAGAAGGGCTCGAGTCGCACCTGTCAGCCGGCTAGGCCGGCTGGAACTGGCGAGCGCGTGCGCGCCGCTTCTCCGCCTCGACCTCGCGGTCCTTGGGCGGCGCGTTCGTTACGAGTTCGTGGATGAGCCGGTGCGAGGCTTCCGCGACGGCGTCCACCGCGCGGGCAAAAGCCTCCTCGTTGGCGTGCGAGGGCTTCGTGAAGCCGCTGATCTTGCGCACGTACTGGAGGGCCGCGCCGCGGATCTCGTCCTCGGTCGCCTCGGGCTCGAAGTTGTAGAGCGTCTGGATGTTTCGGCACATGCCGCCAGACTAGCGGCTCGCTCACAACTTCCCCAAGGCAGGCTCGATTAGGCTGGGAGGCCGTGGGCAGGGTCGTCGTCAACATCACCGCGTCGCTCGACGGCTACGTCGCCGGGCCGAGCCCGACCCTCGAGGAGCCGCTCGGGAAAAACGGGGAGTGGCTCCATGAATGGATCACCGTCACCGACAGCTGGCGCGAGCAGCACGGGCTCGAAGGCGGAGAGTCCAACCCTGACTCCGAGGTCGTGAAGGAGTCGGTTGCCTCCGCCGGCGCATACGTCATGGGCCGGAAGATGTTCAGCGGCGGGTCCGGCCCCTGGGAGGACGACCCCCGGTCGACGGGCTGGTGGGGCGATGAGCCGCCCTTCCACGTGCCGGTCTTCGTTCTGACCCACCATGCCCGGGAGCCCATGGAGATGGAAGGCGGCACGACGTTCTCCTTCGTCACCGACGGCGTCGAGTCGGCCGTCGAGCACGCGCAGGCCGCCGCCGGAGACCGCGACGTCTCGATCGCGGGCGGCGCCGCGACCGTGCAGCAGGCGCTCGCCGCGGGCCTCGTCGACGAGCTGAATCTGCACGTGGCCCCGATTCTGCTCGGAGCCGGCACCCGCCTGTTCGGCGAAGACGCGGATCCGGTCAGGCTCGAGGCCACGCGCGTGCTCGCGTCGCCCAGCGCGACGCACCTCAGGTTCGACGTCGGCTCCTGATCAGGCGCCCGACCCGATCGCGAAGGTGACCGTGAGCGAGGCGGAGACCTGCTGGGTCCCCGGCTCGACCGG
>JAICVP010000274.1 GCA_025935275.1 Thermoleophilia bacterium | reverse complement strand
CTCGGCAGAAGCGACTGTCCGAGCGTTGGAAAGACGACCAGGCCGACTCCGATCGTCAGGGCCGCGGTCACGATCGCCGGCTGCGGCCGGGCGATGACGCGGGCGAGGATCGCTCCATAGCCTCGCCGGAGAGCCTGGGTCAACGGCGACTCGCGCTGCGTGTGGCCCTTCGCGAGGAGGAGGTAACAGAGCGCCGGCGTGACAGTCGTCGCGATGAGCAGTGAAACCATCACGGCGAGCCCGTAGGCGAGGACAAGCGGCTTGAAGAACGATCCGGAGAGCCCGCCGAGGAAGAAGACCGGCAAGATCGCGACCACGTCGATGAGAGTGGCGTAGATAATTGCGCTGCGCACCTCGACGGAGGCGTCGAGCACGACCTGGAACGTGGACGCCTTTCGGCCTTCCGCCCGCGCTTGGCGCAGGCGGCGCACGATGTTCTCCACGTCGATGATCGCGTCGTCGACCACGACGCCGATGGCGACCACCAGCCCCGCCAGGATCATCACGTTGATGACCACATCGAAAAGCTCGAGGATCAAGACCGCTCCCACGAGCGAAAGCGGGATCGCCAGCAGGCTAATGAACGCCGTCCGCCATTCCAGCAGGAACGCGGCAAGGATCAGCACGACGAGCATGACGCCGAGAATCAGCGCCGTGAAGAGGTTGTGGATGGCGCGGTCGATGAACGTCGCGGGCCGGAACAGGTCGGTCTGGACCGTGATGCCGGGAAGGCCGGGACCCATCTCGTCCATCGCGTCCTCGACGCCGTGCGTGACCTCCAACGTGTTCGCCTTAGGCAGCTTCTGCACGATCAACATCAGCCCCGGGCGCTGGTCGATGAGAGCGTCACCCCAGAGCGGCATGTGGTCTTCGACGACCTTGCCGAGATCGCTCAGTCGCACGACCTGCCCGTCGACCTTTTCGACCGCCACCTGCGCGAGGTCGTCCTCGGTGACGATGGGCTGAACGCTGCGGACGTTCATGCGCGCGTCGCTCGACTCCACGAACCCGCCCGTGCCGACCGTGAACGCCCTTGCAAACTGGAGCACGCCTGCGTCGAGCGAATTCGCGGTCGTCTCCATCACGTCGGTCAGCGAGACGCCGTAGTTCGCAAGGAGCTGGGGATCGACCTGAACGTGCCGCTGCTGGAGCCTCTCTCCGTAGATCAGCACGTTGGCCACGCCGGGGACGCGCAGAAGTCGCGCCCTGATCTTCCAGTAAGCGATCGCCGACATCTCCTCCAGGGAGAGCTCGTTCGAGGTGAGGCCGATTTTCATGACCCGGGCCGTCGAGGAGAGCGGGGGCATCATGAAAGGCGGGCTTGCCCACGTTGGCAGCTGCGACGTGACGCCCGCGAGGCGCTCCTGCACGAGCTGCCGCGAGCGGTAGAGGTCGGTTCCGCGCTTGAAGTAGAGCTTGATCGACGAGAGCTGCTCGACCGAGTAGGAACGCATCTTGTCGAGGCCCTCGATCCCGTTGAGCGAGTCCTCGATCGGAATCGTGATCAGCTCCTCGACCTCGGTCGACGTGTTGCCAAGAGCAATCGTCTGGATCTCGACAATTGGGGGCGCAAACTCCGGGAACACGTCGAGCGGAGCGGAACGCGCCTGGAAGAGGCCGAAGAAGAGGACGGCGGCCGCGCCGAAAACGGCGAGCCACCTGAAGCGCAGGCTACGTGCGACTATCCAGCGCATTCGTCCCTGACTCTCATGGGTGCTGGTTGAGGATCTCGTACTCTGTCGCGAGGAGCTCTGCGGCCCCGACGGTGACGACAACCGTGCCGGCGGGCGGCCCGTCGGAGAGCAACGCCTCCGCAGCCTCGACGTCACGGACTGTGACCGGAGCCCGGACGTATGTCTGCGGCTCCGGCCTCGTGTAGACGAATACGTCGCCTTCCGGGTTGTAGATGAGCGCCGTGTGCGGAACGGCCGTCCGGCGGCCCGCCGGCCGGACCGTTGCCGTCTGGAGATCGATTCTCGCCGCGGTGTCGTCCGAGAGCTTCACCCGCTGGAGATCGGTTCCTTCGATCGGCTCCAGCTGATACGGCTGTTCTTCGACGAGATTCGAGGGCACTTCCGCGCACGCCGAGACTCCGAGGGCGACTAGGAGAAGGGCCAGTCCGGCGAGGAGCCGGAATAGCACCGGGCAGGGCTGCAAGCGACTAGCTCGGCTGGGGGCCATCGTCCTCTGCTCTCTCCGCCGACCTCTTGCTCAGCGTCAGCGCGCCCGTGCGGCCGGCCGTCGTGGACTCGGCGGGCTCGGCCTCCGTCGGCTCTGGCAGCAGAGTCGAGACGAGCCCTGCACGCGCTTCGGCGCTTACGGGCTCGGGCCCGAATTGCGCCCAGCGCTCGAGCATTTCCTCTTCGGCCGAGAGCGCCGGCTGACGCTCGCCAAAGCGGAGATAGAGCACCGGCAAGACGATCAGGGCCACCGCTGTCGTCGTCACGAGGCCTCCGAGGAGTACGACCGCCATCGGGCTCAGGATCTCGAGGCCCGGCCGGGGGCCGAGCACGATGAACACGAGCGACGCAACAATCAAGATTGCCGCGGTCGTCAAGGTCGGTCCCACCCGATCCTGCGCGCCGCGCTGGACGAGCTCGCGGCCGAAGACCTCGCCCTCATAACGCTCGAGGTTCTGGAAATGGCGCATGAAGAGCAGCGCGTTACGGGCAGCGATCCCGAGCAGCGCCAGCAGGCCGACCAGGGCACCGAGGGAGAGCTCGCTGCCGTTGATGAGCGCGGCCAGCACTCCCCCTGCGAGTGCGACCGGGAGCGTTAGGAACGCCACGAGGGCGAGCCGGAAGCTCCAGAAAGCCGCCTGCATGAG
>JAICVP010000358.1 GCA_025935275.1 Thermoleophilia bacterium | reverse complement strand
GGCGCCGAGGTCGAGGACTGGTCCTGGCGGCGCACCGCGCACCGCATCTCCACGCTCGCCCGGCTGGCCGGCCGGTACAAGGCGCGGACGACGCTCGCGGTCGTGACGCTCCTCGCCGCGACGCTGACCTCGCTCGCGCCTCCCTATCTCGCCAAGCTCGCCCTCGACGACGGAATCCGCTCGGAGGACTACCGGCGCCTCGTCGAGGTCGTCCTCGTCTTCATGGCGGCCGGAATCCTCAACTGGCTGATGAGCAGCGCTCAGACCTACTTCACGGGCTGGACCGGCGAGCGGATCCTCGCCGACCTGCGCGACAAGCTCTTCCGCCACCTGCAGCGGCTCTCGCTTGGCTTCTACGAGCGCAACCGCGCCGGCGTCCTCATCAGCCGCCTGACGAACGACGTCGAGGCGCTCGACCAGCTCGTGACAGACGGTGTCACGAGCCTCTTCCAGAACACGCTCATCCTGGTCGGCTCGGCTGCGATCCTCTTCGCCCTCGACTGGAAGCTGGCCCTCGCCACGCTGACCGTCCTCCCGTTCATGGCGATCGCCACGGCCATCTTCCGCCACTACTCCTCGCGCGCCTACCGAGCCGTCCGCGAACGGCTCGGCCAGGTCACGGCCACCCTCGCCGAGGACATCGCCGGCATGCGCGTCGTGCAGGCCTTCAACCGCCAGTCCGCCAACGAGCGGCACTTCCACGAGGTCAACGCCCACTACCGCGAGGCGAACCACGTCACGGTCGTGACCAACGGCCTGTACTTCCCGTTCGTCGACTTCCTCTCCACCGCGGCGACCGCGATCGTGCTCGGCTACGGCGGCTACCGCTACTTCGGGAACGACCTGACGATCGGCACGCTGCTCGCCTTCATGCTCTACCTGTCGAACTTCTTCGACCCGGTCCAGCAGCTCTCCCAGCTCTACAACACCTTCCTCGCCGCGGTGGCCGCCCTGGACAAGATCACCGAGGTGCTCGACGAGGAGCCGGAGATCGTCGACGCGCCGGACGCAGTCGAGCTGCCGTCCATCCAGGGCCATGTCCGCTTCGAGGACGTCCGCTTCGGCTACGGCAAAGGCGTCGAGGTCCTCCACGGGATCGACCTGGACGTTCCCGCCGGAACCACGGTCGCGCTGGTGGGACACACGGGCGCAGGGAAGTCCACGATCGCGAAGCTCCTCGCGCGCTTCTACGACCCGCGCGAGGGTCGCATCGTGATCGACGACCACGATCTCAGGGCGGTCAAGCAGGAAAGCTTGCGCAGCCAGCTCGGCATCGTCCCGCAGGAGGGCTTCCTCTTCGCGGGCACGGTGAGGGAGAACATCGCCTTCGGGCGGCCCGACGCGACCCGCGAGCAGATAGAGGCCGCCGCCCGCGCTGTGGGCGCGCACGACTTCATCGAGGCGCTCGAGAACGGCTACGAGACCGAGGTCGCCGAGCGCGGTGCGCGGCTCTCGCTCGGCCAGCGCCAGCTCGTCGCCTTCGCCCGCGCCCTTCTTGCCGACCCGCGGATCCTCGTCCTCGACGAGGCGACCTCGAGCGTCGACATCGGAACCGAGCGGCGAATCGAGCTCGCGCTGCGCACGCTCCTCTCGGGCCGGCCGGCCTTCATCATCGCCCACCGGCTCTCGACGATCCGGAACGCGGACCTGATCGTCGTCCTCGAGCACGGCCGCGTCGTCGAGCAGGGAACGCACGAGGAGCTCCTCCAGCGCGAGGGCCTCTACCTCTCCCTGTACGGCGACTGGGCGTCAGCCGCCGCCTGATCTACGCTACGCGCCGATGCGGGCGGGCACGGTCATCCGCAAGGCCTGGGACATGTACAAGGCGCACTGGACGCACCTCGTCCCGATCGCGTTCGTCGTCTACGT
>JAICVP010000182.1 GCA_025935275.1 Thermoleophilia bacterium | reverse complement strand
CCAGGCATTCGAGCCGGTCCTCGTCGAGGGCAAGGCGATCCAGATCCATCCGCTCGTCTGTCACGCGTTCAACGCGGACTTCGACGGCGACCAGATGGCCGTCCACCTGCCGCTCTCCTCGGAGGCGCAGGCGGAGGCGCGGATCCTCATGCTCTCCGCGAACAACGTGCTCTCGCCGGCCCACGGCAAGCCGCTGTCGACGCCGTCCCAGGACATGGTGCTGGGCGGCTACTACCTGACGTACTGCGAGACCGACCTCGCCGCGACCACCGCGGAGCAGCTCGATCCTCGGCCGAAGCGCTTCGCCGCCGAGGACGACATCTTCCTCTCGCTGGAGGCGAAGCAGGTCGGGCTGCAGGATCCGATCGAGTACCGCCGCGACGGCGAGGTCATCCTGACGACGCCGGGCCGCGTGATCTTCAACGAGGAGGTCATGCGCGCCCTCGAGGACGCCCTCGGCGACCGGTTCGAGGGGAAGGCCGACTTCATCAACCGGACGCTCGGCAAGAAGGAGATGAACGACTTCGTCTCCGCGCTGGTCGACGTCTACGGCGTCTCCTCGATCGCAGTCGTCCTCGACACGATCAAGGAGCTCGGGTTCCACTACGCGACGCAGGCCGGGATCACGATCTCGAAGAACGACATCGTCATCCCCGAGTCCAAGGAGCAGATCCTCGAGGGCTACGAGGCCCGCGTCGGCGAGCTCGAAGCGCAGTACGAGCGCGGCCTCATCACCGAGGAGGAGCGCAAGGACTCGATCGTCAACGTCTGGACGGAGGCGACCGACACCGTTGCCGAGGCCATGGTCGATTCGCTCTACAAGACGAATCCGATCTACATGATGGCCAACTCGGGAGCCCGTGGCTCCTTTAAGCAGATCCGCCAGCTGGCCGGCATGCGCGGGCTCATGGCGAATCCGAAGGGCGACATCATCGAGCGCCCGATCAAGGCCAACTTCATGGAAGGCCTGTCGGTGCTCGAGTACTTCATCTCCACGCACGGCGCCCGCAAGGGTCTCGCCGACACCGCTCTCCGCACGGCCGACTCGGGCTACCTGACGCGGCGTCTCGTCGACGTCTCGCAGGACGTCATCGTCCGTGAGGAGGACTGCGGTACCGACGACTACATCTCGCTCCCGCTGGTCGTGCCCGACGGGCTGAATCGCTCCCTGGCGGGCCGCGTCAGCGCCATCGACATCCACAAGCCGCTCGCCTCCGGCAAGCCCGGCAAGACCGTGCTGCTCGAGAAGGGCGCCGAGATCACCGTCCCGCGTCTCCGCGAGCTCCACGACGAGCTCGGGGAGGAGCTGGCGGCCGACTTCGAGGTCCCGGCGCGCACGGTCCTCAAGTGCCGCAGCGAGTTCGGCGTGTGCAAGGCTTGCTACGGCACGTTCCTCGCCACCGGCGAGATGTGCGAGATCGGCGACGCGGTCGGCATCATCGCCGCCCAGTCGATCGGCGAGCCGGGCACGCAGCTCACGATGCGCACGTTCCACACCGGCGGTGTGGCCGGTGCGGACATCACGCACGGTCTCCCGCGCGTCGTCGAGATCTTCGAGGCCCGCAACCCGAAGGGTGCGGCCCGCCTTGCGGAGGTCGGCGGCCGGGTGGAGATTGAGGACACCGATCGCGGTCCCAAGGTCACGATCCATCCGGACGGCCTCGACGAGGACGGCGAGCCGAACGCACCGAAGGAGTACCAGCTCCCGCGGCGGACGCGACTCCTCGTCACCAAGGGCCAGGTCGTCGAGTCGGGCGACGCCCTGCACGAGGGCTCACTCGCTCCGGCCGAGCTGCTCGCTCTGCACGCGAAGGCGGACAAGGGCTCCACGCCGACCGAGGTCTACCTCGTCGGCGAGGTGCAGAACGTCTACAAGTCGCAGGGCGTCGACATCCACGACAAGCACATCGAGCTGATCGTGCGGCAGATGCTGAAGAAGGTGCGCGTCGACAACGCCGGCGACACCGATCTCCTGCCGGGCCAGCTCGTGGACAAGGCAGTGCTGGAGCGTGAGAACGCGCGGATCAAGAAGGCGAAGAAGGAGCAGGCGACCTTCGAGCCGCTGATCCTCGGCATCACGAAGGCCTCGCTCGCCACCGAGTCGTTCCTCTCGGCCGCCTCCTTCCAGGAGACGACGAAGGTCCTGACCGACGCATCGATCGAAGGCAAGGTCGACCGGCTGCTCGGCCTGAAGGAGAACGTCATCATCGGCAAGCTCATCCCCGCCGCGACCGGCCTGAAGAACTACCGGCGCGTCGAGATCGCTCCGAGTGCGGACGTTCCCGTCGAGGCCTACACGCGGCCGCCCACCGAGGAGCAGCTCCTCGCCGCCCTGGAGGAGATCTCCGACGGCGACGGCGCCGACCTCGGCATCCTCGGGCTCGGCTTCGCCGGCGATGGGGACGGGGACGGGAACGGCGCCGGACGCGACTCGCTCGAGGCCGAGGAGATCCCCGAGGTCGATTCGCCTCTCGACGAGGAGAGCTAAGGCTCGTCCGATACGAAATCGAAGGGCGCCCACGAGGCGCCCTTCGTGTTTCCTGATTGGAAATTCCCGCTCTTTGCGGACTCCTCGCCGGGCCTCCCCCAAAGAGGGGATCCCGCCCGGCAGGCGGTTCCATACACTGGCGCTTCGCCGCATCGCACCCTACGGCTGTGAGCGGGCGGCCGAGGCACAAATCGAGTTATCCACAGGTTCCACAGGGATATGGGGAGGAAAATGGCTGGTCCCAAGAAGCAAGAAGTGCCTGCAAAGAGCGGGAATCCGACCCCCGTCGGGACTCCTCCCGGTCACTTTCTGAATTCGGACCTGCAGTCGGACACCGCCCGCTTCCTCGCGGAGCTCAAGGAGTCGATCCGCCGTCGCCAGGAGGCCCGTGGCCGGCTGGTCTAGATAACGGGCCTAGCCCAGTCCATCTGCCGCGATGAACTGGCCTTTCCCCGCCTCCTTGGCCTGGTAGAGGGCCTCGTCGGCCCGCTCGAAGAGCCGACGGCGTCGTCGTCCGAGCGGAGCTGAGCAAGCCCCGCCAAGAGGTGCAGGCGCTCGAAGGCCCGATCGGGCGGGCGCTGACAGCGAACTGGACGCGGCAGTAGAGCTGCTCGGCGTCCGAGAGGTCGGACTCGGGGAGGATGACCGCGAACTCGTCGCCGCCTAGGCAGGCTATGTCCGCGCTTCGCACCACCGAATGGAGCCGCTCGGCGACCGCCGCCAGCACTGAGTCTCCGGCGAGGTGCCCGATCCGGTCGTTTGATGGCCTTGAAGTCGTCGATGTCGAAGACGACGAGGGCGAGCTCGCGGGCCGGCCTCGCCAGAAACGGGATTGTTGCTACCATGCCGGTCGGGTTTGGCACAGGGGCTTTGCCCGTGCCGGCCTTTTGTTGCGTCATAAGGCCCTCTAGAGCGAAGGACAACACGCGTTGCCGACGGTGAATCAGCTTGTGCGAAAGGGACGGCGGGCTCCCGGTCAGAAGACCAAGACTCCCGCGCTCCGTGGCGCCCCGCAGAAGCGGGGAGTCTGCACCCGCGTGTACACCGCGACTCCGAAGAAGCCGAACTCCGCGCTGCGCAAGGTGGCGCGCGTTCGCCTTACCAACGGGATGGAGGTCACGACCTACATCCCTGGCGAGGGTCACAACCTGCAGGAGCATTCGGTCGTCCTCATCCGCGGCGGCCGTGTGAAGGACATGCCTGGCATCCGCTACAAGGTCATTCGTGCCGCGCTCGACGCCGCCGGCGTCTCCGAGCGCAGGCAGGGACGGTCGAAGTACGGCGCGAAGAGGGGCGCGTAATGCCCCGCCGCGCAGAGATTCAGGTCCGCGAGCCCGATCCGGATCCCGTGTACAGCTCGAAGCTGGTGTCCCAGGTGATCAACAAGGTGATGAACCGCGGCAAGAAGTCGACCGCGGAGCACATCGTCTATCGCGCGCTCGACATGGTCGGCGAGAAGACCGGCAAGCCGCCGGTCGAGGTGCTCGAGCAGGCCGTGAAGACCGTCACCCCGGTCCTCGAGGTGCGCTCCCGCCGCGTCGGCGGCGCCAACTACCAGGTGCCCGTCGAGGTGCCGCAGCGCCGCGCCCGGACGCTCGCGGTCCGCTGGCTCGTCTCGTACGCGCGCGAGCGGCGTGAGAAGCACATGGAGGAGAAGCTCGCGAACGAGATCCTCGACGCGCTCAACCAGCAGGGCGGCGCGTTCAAGCGCAAGGACGACCTCTATCGAATGGCGCAGGCCAACAAGGCCTTCGCGCACTACAGGTGGTAACCCGCATGGCTACGACAACGACAGGACAGAAGACCGCGCTCGACCGCGTCCGCAACATCGGGATCATGGCGCACATCGACGCCGGCAAGACGACGACGACGGAGCGAATCCTCTACTACACGGGTCGCACCCACAAGATGGGCGAGGTGCACGAGGGCGCTGCGGTCATGGACTGGATGGCCCAGGAGCAGGAGCGTGGCATCACGATCACCTCCGCTGCCACAACGGCCTTCTGGCGCGATTTTCGTATCAACATTATCGAT
>JAICVP010000262.1 GCA_025935275.1 Thermoleophilia bacterium | reverse complement strand
CGCGGCCGGACGCGGCGCAACACGACCGTCAACTTCAGCGGAGATGCCGCGCCCGGCGCGCTGGTCGACGTCCGCATCGAGGGCTCGACGTCGACGACGCTGCGAGGGACGCAGGCAGCTCTCGTCGCAGCCTGACCCACTTTTCCCACATTCCACGCGCCACCCGCGCGCTTTCCCCCACTAGGCTGGAAGTGGAGGGAGGCCCGCGGCGGCCCCAGCGACATGTCCACCGCTGACCTGTCTGGAATGGTCATTGCGATCTTCGGCCCCACCGCGAGCGGGAAGACGGCCGTCGCCGAGGCGATCGCAGACGCCACCCCTGCCGAGGTCATCTCCGCCGACTCGATGCAGGTCTACGACGGCTTGCCGATCCTCACGAACCAGCCCGTTCGTCCGGCCGCGCTCGTCGCCATCTGGCCGCTCGACCACGAAGGCTCCGTCGCGGACTACCAGCGTCTCGCGCACGAGGCCGTCGACGGCGCCCTCGCCCGCGGGCGCACCCCGATCGTGGGCGGCGGCACAGGCCTCTATCTGCGTGCCGCGCTCGCCGACCTTCAGCTTCCCCCGGCTCCGCCGCCCGGTACTCGTGAGCGCTGGGAGCGGCTCTATGACCGGGTCGGCCCCGAGCAGGCGCACGCCGCACTCGCCGAGCGCGATTCCCAGGCCGCCGGGGCGGTTCACGCCAACGACCGCAGGCGGGTCGTGCGGGCGCTCGAATTGCACGACGCGGGAGGATCGCTTGCGCCGCCGCGCGACCGCCTCTGGAGCGACGAGACCCGCCATCCCACCATGATCTTCGGCCTCGACGTCCCCAAGCGGGTCCTTGACGAGCGCATTCGGGAGCGCACCGAGGCGATGTTCGAGAGCGGAGTGGAGCAGGAGGTGGAACGCGCGCTCCAGGCACCCCTCTCGAGAACCGCAAGCCAGATCATCGGCCTGCGCGAGGTCGCCTCGCTCCGTCGCGAGGAGGCGATCGAGGCCATCGCCCTCCGCACGCGCCGGTACGCGGCCTACCAGCGCAAATGGATGCGGCGGATCTCCGGTCTGCAGACGGTTTCCGCCGACCGGCCGGCCGAGGAAACGGCGGCCGAGATACTTGCACGGGCGCAGCCGGCCTGACCACGAGACCGCTTCGTTACGCTGTCGGCGCTGTGCGGTTCGCGAAATGGCACGGGCTCGGGAACGACTACCTTCTCGTCGAGCGGGAGGAGATCGGCGCGCCTCTCAAGGGCGATCTGGTCCGCCGTCTGTGTGACTACCACTTCGGTGTGGGCTCGGACGGCGTGCTGGAGGTGGTCGCCGCGGAGGGCTCCCAGGCCGAGATCGTGATCTGGAATCCCGACGGCTCCACGGCCGAGCTCTCGGGCAACGGGACGAGAATCGCCGCTCGCTGGCTCGCCCGCCGGGCCGGCGCCAACGAGGTCACGATCGTCGTCGGCGAGCGAGAGGTGCACGCCCGCCTCCGAGACGGCCTCGAGGTCGAGATGGACATGGGTGCGGTCGAGGTCGCTCCCACCGAGGCGCTCGATGTGAACGGAACGCGGCTCGAGTTCACGCCGGTCTCCGTCGGAAACCCGCACGCGGTGATCGCCCGAGATCCCGCACGGGAAGAGCTGTTGCGCCTCGGTCCGCTCGTCGAGAACCACCCGCGCTTTCCGGAGCGCACCAACGTCCAGCTCGTGCGGATCGACTCCCGGGCGGAGGCGACCGCGGGCGTCTGGGAGCGTGGAGCGGGGGAGACGCTCTCCTCGGGCACGAGCGCCTGCGCGGTTGCGGGCGCGGCGGTCGTGAACGGATGGTGCGAAAGCCCCGTCACGGTGCACCTCGCCGGAGGCGACTTGCTCGTCGAGCTCGATTCCGACCTGCATGCCCGCCTCACCGGGTCCGCACAGGAGATCTGCACGGGGGAGCTGAGTGCGGAGTGGCTCCGCCAGTGAGATTCGCCAAGCGACTCGACCTCGTTCCGCCGTACCTCTTCGCCGAGCTCGAGCGCAAGATCGAGGAACAGCGGCGTGCGGGCGTGGACGTCATCAGCCTCGGCATTGGCGACCCGGACCTCCCGACACCCGATCCCGTCGTCCGCGCGCTCCAGTCGGCAGCTGCCGACCCGGGGACCCACCAGTACCCGACAAACCGCGGATTGGAGCCGTTTCGCGAGGCGGTCGCCGCCTTCTACGCGGAGCGGTTCGGCGTGCAGATCGACCCCGCGACCGAGGTCGTGCCGGTCCTGGGCGGCAAGGAAGGCGTCGCCCACATCGCGTTCGCGTGCCTCGATCCCGGAGACGTCGCGCTCGCCCCCGAGCCGGGGTACCCGCCGTACACCTCAGGGCCTCTGTTCGCGGGCGCGGAGGTGCACTACCTTCCGCTGCGGGCGGAGAACGAGTTCATGCCGGACCTGGACGCGATCCCCGCCGACGTCGTCGCGCAGGCCAACTTGCTTTTCCTCAACTACCCGAACAACCCGACCGGAGCGATCGTCGTGCCTGGGTTCTTCGATCGCGCAGTCGGATTCGCCCGCGCGAACGACCTCATCGTCGTCCACGACAACGCCTATTCCGAGGTCGCCTTCGACGGGTACGAGCCGCCAAGCTTCCTCGCCACGGACGGCGCCAAGGACGTCGGCGTCGAGATCTTTTCGCTCTCGAAAGGCTGGAACATGACGGGCTGGCGCGTCGGCTGGGTGGCCGGGAACGCCGACGTGGTCGAGCAGTTTCGGCGCCTGAAGACGAACCTCGACTCGGGCATGTTCGATGCGCTGCAGGTCGCAGGCACGGCTGCGTTGACCGAGGCGCGCGCCTTCCCGGTGGAGATGTCGGAGCTCTACCGCCGCCGGCGCGACCTCATGATCGAGGCCCTTGCGGGCATCGGTCTCGCAGCTGACCCACCGCAGGCGACGCCCTACATCTGGGTCCGCGTTCCCGCCGGCCATACCTCGGAGACCTTCACGGAGCTCGTGCTCGAGGAGGCGGGCGTGGTCGTGTCGCCCGGCCCGTCCTTTGGGCCGAGCGGCGAGGGCTACGTCCGCATCT
>JAICVP010000198.1 GCA_025935275.1 Thermoleophilia bacterium | reverse complement strand
CCCTGCGTCTGCCCGTGGTCGGAGAGGACGACGATCTCGTACGGCCGCGGCGCGTAGCGGCATGCTCGCTCGATCTCCGCGAAACGGCCGTCGAGCTTGCGTAGGGCCTCGAGCGTGTCGGCGCGCTCGAGACCCGAGTGGTGCGCAACCTCGTCGTAGCTCGAGAACGTCGCGTAGACGGCGGGTCGCCCGCGCATGATGTCGGTGAGCACGCCCGACACGATCAGGTCGCGGACGAAGACACAGAGCGCACCCCTCATGAACGGGTAGATGCCGCCACGGTGCCCGCGCGGATACACGTCCCGGCGTTTCGCCCGCAGAGCCGCCGTCCACTCGAGGACGACCTCCCAAGCAAATAGAACGAGAGTGCGCGTGGCGTTGTCGCCGTTCGCAAAGAACCCCCGGTAGCCCGGGTTCGACTTCTTCTCCTGGTCCATCCGGCTGACGGTGAGGATCACGTCGTCGGCCTCGCCGGAGAGGAGATTCCCGCGGCTGGCGCCACCGTTCGCGAGGAGGCCGATCCCAGTCGCACGGCGCCGCTCGATCTCTGCGCAGTCCGGCGGCGCGGAGCACGTCATGAGCGTCGCGGTCTCCTTCTCCACCCAGCGAAATGCGGAGATGTCCTCGTTCGACCCCAGCAGGATCCCCGCCTGGCTGGCTCCCGTCTGTGAGGACAGATCGGTCTCCCACTCGACGAGCTCATGCGTGTCGTCGCGCAGCCAGCGGGCCATCGTCGGTGCGTTGCCGTCGCGCATCGCCCTGCGCAGAACGGGGAGTGCAAGCCCGTCGATCTCGAGATACACGATCCCCGGGACGTCGGTGTTGGCGATGATCCCTTGCCGGCGAGCGATGCGTTGGGCGATGCGGATCGACGACATGTCGTCGGACCCGAGGATCACAGCGAGCACGACGCTGACCGCGGCGACCACGAGCGAGGCGAGCAGCGCCCAGCCGAAGTTGTCGACCGTGAGCACGTTGTCGGCCACCTCCGCGGTGACCTGCAGGATCACGGCATCCGCGATCAGCACGAGCAGGAAGCCGAGCACGAGCGTCAGCGGCAACCGCAGCGCCGCGAGCACGGGCGGGATCACGGCGTTCAGCGCAGCGACGATCACCGCGACACCGAGCGCACCCGCGAAGTTCTTGATGTCGACCCCGGGGAGAAGCCAGGCGGCGGCCATCAAGGCGACGCCGGTGGCGATCCACGAGACGAGGAGAGGGAACAACCGGAAGCGCGCGCGCTCGGGCTGCCAGGAGGTGGAGTGGCCGTACGTCGGCTCTTGGTGGTCAGGCATTGGGTTCTCCTTCACGGGGCGCGGATGAGGACGCCTCCTTCGTGGGCTCGTCGGAGCCGCGCGCTTCGCGCTCCGCTTGCTTCTCGGCCTTCTTCGCGGCCTTCTTCTCGGCGCGGTGCTCCTTCTGCTCCGCGACCTTGACCTTCGCGTCCGCGTACGACTGGGTAACTAGCTGCTTGCCGCCCGTCCAGCCGAAGACCGAGACGACGAGCACCAGCGCGAAGAGGCAGTTCCAGGCGGTCGTGATCAGCTGCTGCGCTGTCGAGTAGGCGACCGCGCTTGAATTCGCCACGTCGCAGCACGCGTCGAGCGCGAGCGCGTTCGTCGCCTGTGTGATGCCGACGGCGCCGGGCGTCACCGAGACGACATTGGCGAGCGAGCCCGAGCCCGTCACCCACATGACCGACTCAAAGGTGACCGGGATCGCGAAGGCCGCCAGGAAGATCCCGATCACGGCCAGCTTGCACAGCCAGGACAGAAACGACGGAAGAAACGCGTGCTTCAGGTACTCCTTCGGCTGCCCGAGGATCGCGCCTCCCTGCTTCGCCTTCGCCCAGAGGTTCTTCAGGTGCTTCCAGAAGAAGCGGCCGAGGATCACGATCAGGACACCTCCGCCCACAACGATGAGGACCGTTCTCAGGGGATCCTCGGAAACGTTGCCGAGGCTCTCGGTGAACGAGCCGGGCACGGACAGGAAGAGGTAGAGGTAGACGAACGTGCCGGCGATCGTGAAGAAGATCTTCTGCACGAGGTAGGCGGCCAGCGCCCCGGGGAACGTCGCGCTCGGGATGATCGCGGCGAACATGACGAGCGTCGCGAACGTGCCGATGTTCGCGGGCAGGAAGTTGTTCATCGCCACGCCGACCGCGTAGGCGGTCGCGATCGGCCAGAACTCGACCTCCCCCGGATACGCGAAGCGCAGGATCCCGTAGTACGAGAGCCCGGCCAGGAGCGTCTGGCCCGACTGGAAGATCACCCCCCCGACGATGTAGCCGGGCGGCACGTCCTTGATCTGCTGCCAGATGTCCTGGAGCCAGCCGACGACGTCGATGCCGAGCAGGTCCAGCACGAGGACGACGAGCACGATGCCCAGGAGCCAGCCGCCGACCTTGACCAGACGGCTCTTGCGCGACGGGTCGTGAAATGGGGTCACGGCCGACGGATGGGCAGCGATCTCGCTCATCGACGGCGATCGTCGCCGCCACCTCGCGGCGCGACATCACCCGATCTGGATGAATCCGCGCAACGGCGCGATTCACCCACATTGGACGAGGCCTCGCCGCCCCTGGCGCGTCAGCGTTCCGGTCGCTCGAGCGTGCCGCTTGCGTCTCGAGTCGTTCTGCTAAGAAAGGAGCTAAGCGCTATGGCATCACAAGACGCGTGGAGTGGGTGGATCTTCTTCGCCGGGCTCGTGATCATCATCGTCGGCGTGATGGACGTGCTGCAGGGTTTCGTCGCGATCATCAAGGACGAGTACGTCGTCGCCACCAGTAAGGGCATCGCGATCCTCGACGTGACGGCCTGGGGCTGGGCCACGCTCATTTGGGGCGCCCTGCTCATCCTCGTCGCGCTCGGGCTGATGGGCGGGGCAGGCTGGGCCCGCTGGCTCGCCATCATCGGCGTGGCCGTCAACGCGATCCAGCAGATGGCGTTCATGGCCAACTACCCGCAGGCGTATCCACTCTGGAACCTCATCATCGTCGCGCTCAACATCGTCGTGCTTTACGCGCTGACGGCGCGCTGGGCGGGTTTCAGGGAATCGCGGGTCTAACCGGGCTCCGAACCGGATCGAGGGGCGGGCTTACGTCCTTCGATCCGTGTTCTCCCGGAGAGGAAATCACCTCGTATGGATGACGACCCGTACCCGTCCGTCGGCGACCCTCGTCCCGTGGCGCACCAGGGTCTAACGCCGGAGGTACCGATGAGCGCTCCGCCGCCGGAGCCGCTCGCGGTGAAAGAGGTGCGCTCGACTCCAAGGATCGGGATCTGGTCCTGGAGCTTCGTCGGGTTCGTGGCCGCAACAGGCATCGTGGCCGTCGCGCTCGGCGCCGTGAGCGAGATCGTGCTCCCGGCCGTCTTCGCGGCGGTGCTGGCCGTGGTCTTCAAGCCATTGGTTGGGAAGCTCGAGCGTCGGGGGCTCAAGCCGACGC
Organism: Thermoleophilia bacterium; assembly: GCA_025935275.1. GTDB lineage: Bacteria > Actinomycetota > Thermoleophilia > Gaiellales > Gaiellaceae > DATEOR01. The sequence continues at coordinate 760 of JAICVP010000198.1, read as the reverse complement.
TGGCCGCGGGCGTGATCGTCCTGGGCCTGGCCGCGTTGATGACCGTCGTGGCGATTGGGACCGTGCGCGGCATCGTGCAGCAGAGGGACGAGATCGGCGCCTCGGTCGACGCCGCGATGACGAACGCGAGCGCCGAGCTCGATGTCGACGAAAAGTCGTTGGAGGACGCCCGGGCGGCGGCCGAGGAGACGACGCCGGCAGTCGCAGAGGGGTTCCTCACCAAGGTGGTTTCAGGCATCGACGCGCTGATCGGCCTGGCGGGAGGCCTGATCCTCGGCGCGCTGATCATGTACTACCTGCTGAAGGACGGCACCAGCCTGCGGCGCTCGGTCGTCGGGCAGATTGCTCCGTCGATTCGCGACGAGGTGGACAGCTTCATCGGCGACGCGTGCCAGATCCTCCGCAGCTACGGGCGAGGCCGTACGGTCATGTCCGCCATCGTCGCAGCGGTCATCGGCGTTGCGAGTCTGTTGCTCAGCCTTCCGCTCGTGTTCACGATCGTGGTGGCGAACTTCATCGGCGGTTACATCCCCTACATCGGCGCGTTCCTCGGTGGCGGGCTCGCCGTGATAGTCGCCTTCGGCGAGGGTGGGCTCGACGTGGCCGTCGTCATGCTGCTCGTGGTCGTGGCCTCGAACCTCTTGCTGGAGAACTTCGTCGAGCCCAAGGTGATGGGGCGCACGCTCCACATCCACCCGCTGATCGTGCTCGTCGTCACGGCGCTGGGCGGCTTCCTCTTCGGCATCGTCGGCCTCATCCT
>JAICVP010000346.1 GCA_025935275.1 Thermoleophilia bacterium | reverse complement strand
TCTGGCTCTTCCTGCTCGGCTCGCTGCTCCTGAGACTGTTCTAGTCGCCGGAAGGCTCGGCCGAACCGCCCTCTTCGGTCGGGATCTCGAACCGGGCGATGATGCCCGGATCGCCTCCTTTCGCGAGCTGGTCGGGATCCGGGTCGCGAGTTGCCACCCACGCATATCCATGCTCCGGATAGGCGACCACGTCGGGGAAGCTCCCGGCACTCAAGGCCAGGATGGAAGCGGGCTCCTCACCCGGATTGCTGAACGTGTGCATTCCCGCTCGACCCTCGGGGCAGAAAACGACAGCGCCGGCGGCCAGCTCCTCCGCGCCTTCCCCGTTTCGAAACAGCGGACGGCCGCTGAGCACGAAGAACATCTCTTCGGCCCCGTAGTGCATGTGCATGCGGGTCTCAGGGGCACCGGGAGCGAGCTCGTACAGCGTCGCCCCCATGCGAGCTTGGTCGGGGCGCCAGAAGACACGGCGCCGCGTCTTCGCCTCGTCGTCCTCTCCGTCCCAATGGCCGGAGAAAAGGTTCTCCCGGGTCACAGCGGCCCGTCTAGTCGCCGCTCGGAGCGGCGACCAGGACTCCGCCGAGGATCTCGTCGATCCTTTCCAGGACGTCGTCGCCGAGTTCGATTCCGCTCGCGGCGACGTTGTCGTCCACCTGCTCGGGCCGCGACGCGCCGACGATGGCGCTCGAGACACCGGGCTCGCGTAGAACCCAGGCCAGTGCCAGCTGAGGCATCGTGATCCCGAGGTCGTCGGCGACCGGCCGTAGGTTCTGGACGGCTTCGAGGACGTCGTCCCGCATGAAGCGGGACATCATGTCCTGGTCGCCTGGCGTCGCGGCGCGGGTGCCCTCAGGCACCTGCTCGCCCGGCTTGTACTTCCCCGCCAGCACGCCCTGGGCAAGCGGAGACCACACGACCTGGCCGATGCCCAGCCGCTTGGAGACCGGCAGGACGTCCTCCTCGATCGTCCGCTGCAGCATCGAGTACTCGGGCTGGTTCGAAGCGAGCGGGTCGAGGTTGAGCTCGGCCTGGATGCGCCGGGCTTCCTCGATCCGCTCCGCCGACCACTCGGAGACGCCGACGTAGAGCACCTTCCCCTGCGTGACGAGGTCGTCGAGGGCGCGCAGCGTCTCCTCGAGCGGCGTGTCGGCGTCGGCGCGATGGCACTGGTAGAGGTCGACGTAGTCCGTGCCGAGCCGCGTCAGGGAAGCGTGGCACTGCTCCATGATGTGCTTGCGCGAAAGGCCGCGGTCGTTGGGGCCCTCGCCCATCGGGAAGTAAACCTTCGTGGCGAGGAAGTAGTCCTCGCGCGGGATGCCCTTGAGCGCGCGGCCGGTGACTTCTTCCGCGGCGCCTCGCCGGTAGACGTTCGCCGTGTCGAAGAAATTGACGCCGAGCTCGAAGGCCCGGTGGATGCAGGCGATGGCCTTCTCGTCCTCGACGGAGCCCCCGTAGGTGAGCCACGAGCCGAGCGAGATCTCCGAGACCTTGACTCCGAAGTCGCCGAGCTTCCGGTAAAGCATGTCCGGAGGTCTACCAGAAGCGCGGTGAAGCTACCCCTTCAGTCGGGACGGCCGGATTCGAACCGGCGGCCTCCTGCTCCCAAAGCAGGCGCGCTACCAGGCTGCGCCACGTCCCGCGCCTCCAAAGTGTAGAGCGCCTGCCGCCCGGATAACCTCCGCCGCCGTGGTCGACGCCCCGCTCAACGTCCCGGAGCGCTCCGACGAGCCCACCGCACACCGCCGGCCCGCGCTCGGATATGCGCTCGTGCTGGCCGCGATCGCGCTCTGGTCCGTCAACGCAACGATGGCGAAGATCGTCGTGGACTCGGGCGGGCTCTCGGCGCTCCGGCTCGCCGAGGTGCGCGGCACCGGCGCGGCGATCCTGCTCTTCGCGGGCGTGGCGATCTTCGCGCCGCGCACCCTTCGCGTCACGCGCCGGGAGCTGGGCTACCTCGCCGTCTTCGGGATCTGCGGGCTGGCCTTCGTCCACTTCTTCTACTTCACGGCGATCACGCATCT
>JAICVP010000285.1 GCA_025935275.1 Thermoleophilia bacterium | reverse complement strand
GAGCTGGACACGCGGCCGAGCCCCGAGGACACGCAGGAGGCCTATGAGGCGACGAGCGACCCGAAGAAGCTGCAGATGTACGACACCGAGCACGACCTGAACGCGCAGGCCAAGGCCGACGCGCGCGCCTGGCTCCTGGGCCGCCTCGGCGTCGGCTAGCGGCGGACGACGATCGTGTGCGCCGCCCGGTCGCCGAGCCTCTGACCCTTCGGCGACAAGAAGGCGAAGAGAGCGCCGACGAGATGCGTTTTGAGCTAGCCGCCGGTCGTGCTGAAGTGCTGGTAGTCCTTGGTCCCGCCTGCCCAGGAGCCGCCCCAGCCCCAGCCCACCGATGCAAATGCGCGGACGACCTTGTCGTCGGGATGGATGATCGCGCGGTGGCAGCAGCGGTCGGCGTATTTCGCCCCTTTCTCGGGCGAGACGTGGCTCCCCGAGACGTAGGGGTTCTCCACGGGATTCAGGTCGATGGCCTTGCCGTAGGCATGCATCGACCAGTCGCTCGTGCCCGCGACGAAGCGGCAGTTGAACGCCGAGGTGTTGTCCGCGTTCATCGAGCGGTCGTCGTCCGCGCCGTAGGCGTCGATGAGGCGCATGCGCCGGACCGGGTAATCGGCGCGCCAAAGCTTGTGAAAGACCCGGACGATCTTGTGCGCCTGGCTCCGATGGACGATGAGGCGCGCCTGCTGCTTCGTGTCGTCGAACTTGTGGATCGAGACGCGCACGAGCCGTAGCTTCCGCAGCGGCACCGGGCAGCCCGGATGCCACGACGACCCGTTCACGCGCTCGCGCACGTCAGGCGGGAGACGGCCGACCGATGACTGGAACGCGGCCGAGGCGTTCGCGGCCAGGGCGGCGAGCGCCAGGACGCACGCTGCGGCGAGGACGGCCTTCACGCCCGCAGTGTAGGCGCGGCCAGGCCTGAAGCGGTCAGTATTCTGGCCTCGTGAGCGCGATCGAGGTCTCCGGCCTGAAGAAGTCGTACGGGCCGCGCGAGGTTCTGCACGGCGTCGGCTTCCGGGTCGAGCCAGGCGAGGTGTTTGCCCTCCTCGGACCGAACGGCGCCGGCAAGACGACGACCGTAGAGATCCTCGAGGGCTACCGTGACCGGGACGAGGGCACCGTGCAAGTGCTCGGCACGGACCCGGCCCGGGGTGGAAGCGACTTTCGCGCCCGCATCGGGATCGTCCTCCAGTCCTCGGCGGTCTACCCCCTGCTGTCCGTGCGGGAGATCCTCGAGCTCTTTGCCGGCTACTACGAACGTGCCCGCGGCGTCGGCGAGGTGATCGACCTCGTAGGGCTCGGCGATAAGCGGGAGACGCGGGTGCGCACGCTGTCCGGGGGGCAGCTCCGCCGGCTCGACCTGGCCCTGGCGCTGATCGGCGACCCGGAGCTCATCTTCCTCGACGAGCCGACCACCGGCTTCGACCCGGCCGCGCGCCGCCAGGCCTGGGAGACGATTCGCGACCTGCGCGCGCTCGGCAAGAGCATCCTCCTGACCACGCACTACATGGAGGAGGCCCAGACCCTCGCCGACCGCCTCGCCATCCTCCGCGACGGGCGCATCGTGGCCACCGGCTCCCCGCGCGAGCTCCTCTCGGGCGCGACCGGGGTCGAGATCCGCTACCGCCGCGACGGCGAGGAATTCGTGATCGCAACCGACGAGCCCACGCGCGTGCTCAATGAGCTCACGGGCCAGGCACTCGCAGAGGGCTTCGAGCTCGAGGGCATCGAGGTGCGCCGCCGCTCGCTCGAGGATCTCTACCTGGAGCTGACGCGCGAGGAGGCCGAGGTCGGATGAGGCTCTTCCTCCACGAGCTCACCGCGCAGCAGAGGATCTTCTGGCGGAGCCGCGAGGCCGCGTTCTTCACGTTTCTCCTTCCGATCATCTTCCTCGTGCTGCTCGGGTCGATCTACGGCGACAGCGACACCATCGGCGGAGTCAACGCCGGCACGTACCTGCTCGCCGGGCTCCTCGGCTACGGGATCGTCTCGACGGCCTTCGCGGGGCTCGCGATCCAGCTCGTCGTGCGCCGGGAGTCGGGCGTCCTCAAGCGCGTGCGCGGCACTCCGCTTCCGCCACGCGTCTATATGAGCGCCGTCATCGGCTCGACGCTCCTCGTCATCGGCCTCGAAGCCGTCATCCAGCTCCTGATCGGAAAGTTCCTGATCGACGCCGACCTGCCGCAGTCGCCGGGCACGTTCGTCTTCACGCTGCTCCTCGGCACCGTTGCCTTCGCCGCCCTCGGCCTCGCGCTCACCGGCCTGGTCAAGAGCGCCGAAGGGTCCTCGGCGATCGTGAACGCCATCTACCTGCCCATGGTGTTCATCTCGGGGGTGTTCTGGTCGACGGAGTCCATGCCGGCGTTCCTGCGGGCGATCGCCGACGTCCTTCCGCTGACGTACCTCCTCGAGCTGATGCGGCACGTGTTCCTCGAGGAGAACGCCCTCTCGGAGTCGCTCGGAGCCATCGCCGTCGTTTCCCTCTGGGGCGCGGTCGGAGTCGTGCTCGCGCTTCGGATGTTCAGATGGGAGCCCCGAGAGGGTATGAGCGGCACGTGACCGATTCCACACTGGTCTTCAGAGGGGAAGGACGGGCGAGCCAGCGGCTCGTCGTCAACTTCGGGGTCTACTCCGGACGCGAAGCCACGGAAGCCGAGATCTACCGGCTCGCGCAGTCGCTGCTCG
>JAICVP010000085.1 GCA_025935275.1 Thermoleophilia bacterium | reverse complement strand
TCGTCGAGCCCGATCGGCTGCACGCCCAGGGCCTCGACGGCCGGGCCGATGTCCGTGACGTTGTCCTCGAACTCGAGCATGGCGACGCCGTCGCGCGCGCCGCGCAGAGGCGGAAGGAGCGAGCCCACCGCCGCCCCCGCCTTCAGGAGCCCGGTCGGCATCTGAAACGCCAGCCGCTTCTTGTCGAGCGCGCGCCGGATCCGCTCGTTCAGCTCGGCGAAGGTGACCACGTCGGGACCGCCGAGCTCGAAGGTCTTGTTGAGGGCCGCCGCTGAAGACAGCGCCTTCCTGAAGTAGGCAGCCACGTCCTCGACCCAGATGGGCTGCAGCTTCTTCGTACCGACGGCAGGCGTCACGGGCGAATAGCGCGTCAGGGAGATGAGGCCGGGCAGCATGCCGCCGTCGCGACCGAAGATGAAGCTCGGCCGGAAGATCGTGTGGTCGATGCCGGAGCCCGCGACCTCGCGCTCCTCCTCCCACTTGGCGTGGTAGTAGGGAGAGATGTCCTTGCTGCGCTCGCTCGCCCCGAGCGCGCTCATGAGGATGAACCGCTGCACGCCCGCCTCCTTGGCCGCGGCGACGAGATCGCGTGTGCCCTGCTCCATCACGCGCCTGATCGAGTCAGGCTTGGCGAAGGGCGGCAGCGCAACGAGGTGGACGATCGCCTCCGCGCCTTCGGTCGCCCGGCGCAGGCTGTCGGCGTCCGTCATGTCCCCCTGGACGATCTCGCAACCCCAAGCCTGGAGTCGCCCCTGCTTCTCCGGCCTACGGGCGAGGGCGCGGACCGGGACGTCCTCGGCCCGGAACGCGTGCACGACGTGGCCGCCCACGAACCCCGTTCCTCCTACGACGAGAACCGTCATTCGAAGTTTTTCCAGTAGCGGCTGGGCGTGGGGCCTGCCTGGCCCTGGTACTTGGAGCCGAGGAGCGCGGCTCCGTAGGGGTTCTCGGCCGGCTCGGTCAGCTGCACGAAGGAGAGCTGGCCGATCTTCATCCCGACGTACAGCGTGATCGGAAGGTTGGCGACGTTCGAGAGCTCGAGCGTCACGTGGCCGTCCCAGCCCGGGTCGATGAACCCGGCCGTCGAGTGAATCAGGAGCCCGAGCCGTCCGAGCGAACTCTTGCCCTCAAGACGGGCGACAAGGTCCTCCGGAAGGCGGATGCGCTCGAGGGTCGAGCCGAGGACGAACTCCCCGGGATGGAGGATGAACGGCTGCTCGTCGTCCGCCACTTCGACAAGCTCGGTGAGGTCCTCCATCGGCTCCTTGACGTCGATGTACGGGTAGCGCGAATTGCGAAAGACGCGAAAGAGCCGGTCGACGCGCACGTCCACGCTGGACGGCTGCAGCAGCTCGTCGGAGTACGGATCGATGCCGATACGGCCCTCTTCGAGGAGGCGGCGGATGGTGCGGTCGGAGAGAACCATGAGCTTCGCTGCAATGTATAAGCTCACCAACCATGGCCACGACACGAGCAATCGACATCAAGACCGAGATTCCCGGGCCGCGCAGCCGGGAGATCCTCGACCGCAAGGCCCGCGTCATCGCGGAGCCGCTTTCGATCTACCTCCCGATCGTGATCGAGGAGGCGCACGGCGCGACGATCACGGACGTCGACGGCAACACTTTCATCGATTTCACCGGCGGCGTCGGCTGCCTGAACGTCGGGCACTCGAACCCACGCGTGGTCGAGGCGGCGAAGGAGCAGATCGAGCGCTTCACGCACACCGACTTCACCATCATCCCGTACGAGAACTACATCGAGCTCGCCGAGCGGCTGCTCGAGCTCGTCCCCATCGGGGGCGAGAAGCGGGCTGCGTTCTTCAACTCGGGCGCGGAGGCGGTCGAGAACGCCGTCAAGTTCGCGCGCTCCTACACGCGCCGGCCTGCGGTCATCGCCTTCGACGGCGGCTTTCACGGCCGCACGCTCCTCGCGCTCAGCCTCACCTCGAAGACGCATCCGTACAAGGCGGGCCTCGGGCCCTTCGCCCCTGAGGTCTACCGCGTGGCCTTCGACGATCTCGACGAGATCGAGAAGGCCTTCAAGACGCGTGTTGCCGCCGAGGAGGTCGCGGCCATCGTCTTCGAGCCGGTGCAGGGGGAGAGCGGCTTCATCGTCCCGTCACAGGAGTTCGTCGAGGGGGTGCGCGAGATCTGCGACACGCACGGGATCGTCATGGTCGCGGACGAGGTGCAGACAGGCTTCTGCCGCACGGGCAAGGTGTTCGCGATGGAGCACTTCGGCGTCGAGCCCGACCTGATGACGATCGCCAAGTCGATCGCCGCGGGCATTCCACTCTCCGGCGTCGTCGGGCGGGCGCAGATCATGGACGCGCCCGGAGACAGCGCCGTCGGCGGCACGTACGTGGGGAATCCGGTCGCCATCGCCGCTGCGCATGCCGTGCTCGACACCATCGCGGAGGACCGCCTCGCGGACCGAGCGCTGGAGGTCGGCGACACGATCCGCTCGCGCATGGAGTCCTGGCGCGAGCGCTTCGACTCCGTCGCCGAGGTGCGCGGGCTCGGGGCGATGCTGGCCATCGAGCTGCGCCAGAACGGAGAGCCGGCAGCAGAGCTCGCGACCGCGGTCGCCGACGCGGCGGCACGGCACGGGCTCCTCATTCTCAAGGCGGGGATCCACGGCAACTGCATTCGTGTGCTCGTGCCGTTGGTGATCGGCGATTCCGAGCTCGACGAGGCGCTGGGCGCCTGGGAAGAGGCGCTCGAAGAAGCCTCCGCATAAGGCCCGGTAGGAGCGGGCATCATCCCGCAAAGATGATCGGGCAGCAGCTTGCGGGACGATACGAGCTGCAGGACGTCGCCGGCTCGGGCGGGATGTCGAGCGTCTACAGGGCGCGCGACACCGTGCTCGAGCGCACGGTTGCGATCAAGATCCTGCACGACCATTTCTCGGGGGATCCCGAGTACGTCGAACGCTTCCGTCGTGAGGCCCGCGCCCTCGCGCAGCTGAACCATCCCAACATCGTCACGGTCATCGACCGCGGGGAGTTCGAGGGCCGGCAGTTCATCGTGTTCGAGCACGTCGACGGCCAGAACCTGAAAGAGCTCATCGCTCGTGAGGGTCAGCTGCCGGTCGACCAGGCCCTCGCCCTCGTCCACCAGGTCGCGCGCGGACTCGCGTTCGCACACGACCACGGCGTCGTCCACCGCGACGTGAAGCCGCAGAACGTCCTCATCGACGAGGACGGGGTCGCCAAGGTGACCGACTTCGGGATTGCGCGTTCGCTCGAGCCCGCCGACGGCCTCACCGAAACGGGCGCGCTGCTCGGGACGAGCGAGTACATCGCGCCGGAGCAGGCAAGCGGAAACCGCGTCGACGAGCGCTCCGACCAGTACTCGCTCGCAACCGTGCTCTACGAGCTTCTCACCGGGGAGCCGCCGTATACGGGCGACAACTTCATGGCAGTGGCGATGAAGCACATCCAGGCGCCCGTGCCCAGCGTGCGCGACACGCGGCCCGACGTGTCGCCGCGGCTCGACGCGATCATCTCGCGTGCCATGGCGAAGCGGCCGGAAGACCGCTTCCCGACCACCGAGGCGATGATGGCCGCGCTCGAGGCCGCGCGCGCCGACTCGGACGGCGTGCCCACGCCGACTCCCGTTGCGAAGCCGGACGACGGTGCGACCGAGAGCATCCCCGTCCCGGGCCCGCTGCCGCCTGCCATCGAGCGCTCGCGAAAGGGCTTTCCGCTGCCGATCCTCCTGGCTCTCATTGCGGTCGGCATCGCCGCGCTCGTGCTCGCCCTGATCATCGCCGGCGGTGGCACGGACTCGTTGACCGGAGACGGTGGCGACGGAGGATCGGGCGGAAGCGGCGACCGCGTCCGCCTCGTGGGGTTCTCCGACTTCGACCCGGCCGGGGACGACACCGAGCATCCCGAGGTGGTACCCGCGGCGACGGACGGCGAAGCGAGCACCTACTGGACGAGCGAGACCTACTCCAGCTTCGACAAGGAGGGTGTCGGAATCGTGCTCGACGCGAAGAGCAGCGTCGACCTCTCCCAGCTGACCGTGTCGACGGACACCCCGGGGTACACGGCCGTGATCGAGGCCTCGAACCGCTCTGACGGGGGCTTCAAGGTCGTCTCCGACAGCCAGACCGTCGAGGCGTCGACGACGTTCGACCTGAAGGGCGGGGGGTACCGCTACTACCTCGTCTGGATCACGAGCCTCGACGGCCGCGCTCACGTCAACGAGGTCAAGGCGAAGAACTAGCGAGCTAGTACTTGAGCCTGGCGCGGCGGTCGCGGCGCTCGAGCGCGAGCTCGACGAGGCGGTCGAGGAGCTCCGCGTACGGGATCCCCGACGCTTCGAAGAGCTTCGCGTAGACGCTCGTCGCGGTGAACCCGGGGATCGTGTTCAGCTCGTTCACGACGACGTCGCCGTTGTCGCGCACGAAGAAGTCCACGCGCGCCATGCCCTCGCAATCGCTCGCGACGAAGGCCGCGACCGCGAGCTCCTGCACGCGCGCGATCGTCCGCTCGTCGAGTCGTGGCGGCACGACGAGCTCCATGCCCCCCTCGTCGTACTTCGCCGAGAAGTCGTACCAGTCGGAGGCCAGCGGGACGATCTCGCCGGGGATCGAGGCGATCGGCTCCTCGTTGCCGAGCACGCTGCACTCGACCTCGACGCCTGCGACGTACTCCTCGAGCAGGATCTTCTCGTCGTGCTCCAGCGCGAGCTCGATTGACGGGCCGAGCTCCTCGGGCTCCTTCACGATCGAGATCCCGACGCTGGACCCGAGCCGCGCGGGCTTGACCACGACGGGAAAGCCGAACGGGTTCTCGACCCTGTCGCGGTGGCGGTCGAGCACGGTGACGCTGTCCACGACCGGCACGCCCTTGTCCCGCATCACTGCCTTGAAGAGGTCCTTGTCCATGCACAGGGCGGACGCGGTGACGCCGGCGCCGACGTAGGCGACGTCCGCGAGCTCGAGGAAGCCCTGGACGGTGCCGTCTTCGCCGAAGGGGCCGTGCAGGACCGGGAAGACCACGTCCACGCCTTCGAACGGCGAGGGCGACCCGTCGGCGGGGACGGGCAGCAGCTCGCCGCCCTCGCCGAGCTGTGCCTGCGCCCCGCCGGGCTCGAGCTGCCAGCGTCCGTCCTGGCCGATCTCGACGGCCCGGACGTCGTAGCGCTCGGGGTCGAGGGCGTCGACCACGGAGCGCGCCGACGCGACCGAGATGTCGTGCTCGCTCGAGCGTCCGCCCATGATCACCGCCACCCGCACTCGGGCCATCGGCTCAGAACTTACAAACGAAGATGTTGACCGTGCTGCCCGGTTCGGCGTCGCTCCCGCCTGCGGGGTCCTGATCCTGGACGATGTTGTTCTGGTTCGGGTCGCCGCAGACCACGTTCTCCGCGTGCACCTTGAACCCGTTCGCCTTGAGGTCGTCGATCGCGACCTGCTTGTCCTGGCCGATCTCGTCGGGAACCGTCGTCGTGCTCGGCCCGCTGGATACGGTGATCGCCACGGTCGAGCCCTTCGGCGCCTGCGTGCCTCCGTCCGGGCTCTGGTCGGAGACATTGCCCTCCGCAGTGGTGTCCGAGGGAGCGCTGGTCGACGACACCGCGAAGCCGGCCGCCTCGAGCGTGGCTCGGGCGTCCGCCTCGGACATGTCGATCACGTTCGGCACCTCGACGTTCTTGACGCCCTTCGAAACGTCGAGGGCGACCTCTGTGCCCTCGACCACCGACGTACCGGCGCCGGGGTCCTGGGCTATGACCTGGCCCGCGGGCTTCTGTGAGAAGACTTCGTTCTTCTTCGCGTTTAGGTTCGCGTCGTTCAGCGCTTGGACGGCGTCGCCGTAGTTCATTCCGACCACGTCGGGTACCGACGTCTTCGGCGCTCCGGTCGAGACGAGGATCTCCACGCGGTCGCCCTTCTGGATCCGGTTCCCCGGGATCGGATTCTGGCTGAACACGCGGTCCTTCTCGACGTCCGCGTTGGCCGCGCGCTGGACGTCGGGCTCGAGGCCGGCGTTCCGGATCAAAGTGACCGCCTGCTGCTCCTTGAGGCCGACGACGTTTGGCACCGCCACCGGCTCGTTGGCCGCGAGCTGGTCCTGAATCTGGGAGAAGACGTACCAGCCCGCGATCCCCGCGGCGGCGAGCAGCAGGGCGACCAAAAGCCAGGGCGCCCAGCGCCGGCGCTTCTTGGGCGGTTCGTCGTAATAGCCGCCACCAGGCCCGTAGGGCGGCGGAGGCGGCCGGCGCGCAGTCGGGGGCGCCGGGCCCCCGGGGGTCGTGACGGCGGTGCCCGCGAGCACCTCGGTGGACCCGTCTCCGGCGAGCGCTGCACCGGTGAGCAGCGCCGTGGCAGCTTCCGACGTCTCCGGCGCGAGCGGTAGCCCCGCCTCGACCCGGTGGAGGTCTTCGGAGAACTCCTCGGCGGTCTGGTAGCGGTCCTCCGGGTTCTTCGCGAGCGCGCGCAGTACGACGGCGTCGAGCTCCTCGGGGATTTCCGGCCGGATCTTGGAGGGCGGCTTGGGCGCCTCGTTCAGGTGCTTCATGGCGATCTCGATCGCCGAGTCGCCCGTGAACGGCACCTTTCCGGTCAGCATCTCGTAGAGCACGATTCCGACCGAGTAGAGGTCGGAGGAGGCCGTGACGGGGGCTCCGCGGGCCTGCTCGGGCGAGAGGTACTGCGCAGTGCCCATGATCGACCCGGCCTCGGTCATCTGCGACGCGCCGGCGCGGGCGATGCCGAAGTCCGTGACCTTCAGCCGCTCACCGATGAGGATGTTGTGCGGCTTGATGTCGCGGTGGATGATCCCGTGCCGGTGCGCGAAGCGGAGCGCCTCGAGAATCTCGTGGGTGTACCCAATCGCGGTCGCGATCGGGAGCGGCCCGCGCGTCATGATCAGCTCCTTGAGGCTGCGCCCCTCGATGACCTCCATCGCGATGTAGTAGGTGCCCTCGGCCTCGCCGCGGTCGTAGACCGAGACGATGTTCGGATGCGACAGGGCCGCGGCCGACTTGGCCTCGCGTCGGAAGCGCTCGATGAAGAGATCGTCGTTCGCGTAGCGCTCGTTCAGGATCTTGATCGCGACGCGGCGGCCGAGATCCTCGTCCTCGGCCAGGTACACGTTCGCCATGCCGCCCGAGCCGAGTTTCCGGACGATGCGGTAACGGCCGTCGAAAAGGGTGTTGATGAGCGTGTCGGAGGTCGACATCTTCGGCACTAGCCTAGGTACTTCAGCGCAGGAGCGCTTCGATTATCTCCTTGGCGATGGGAGCGGCCGTTGCGCCGCCGGTGCCGCTCTGGTTGGAGAGCGCGACGGCCACTGCGACCTGGGGGTCGTTCGCCGGCGCGAAGGCGATGAACCACGTGTCGTTCTCGCCCGTGCGGCCCGTTTCCGCGGTTCCCGTCTTGCCGGCGACCTGAACGCCGGGAATCTGGGCCGCTACACCGGTCCCGCCCTGAACCACCGCGGTCATCATGGCGGTTAGCTCGGCTGCCGTCTGGGCGCTCATCGGCTCTTTCCAGGTGTCGGGCTCGGAGCGCTGGATGACCTTGCCGTCGGGGTCCACGATGTGGTCGACGAGGGTCGGCTGCATGATCGTGCCGTCGTTGGCGACGGCCGCAGCCACGAGCGCCATCTGGAGCGGCGTCACCTGCAGCCGCTCCTGCCCGAAGGCGAGCCGGCCCGGGTCGAGGGCGTTCGGGTCCTTCGGGTCGTAGAGACGGCCGTTCTGGTACAGGCCGCTGACCGAGATCTCGTTGGAGGGCAGCTCGATCGGCGGCTTCTCGTAGAAGCCGAACTTCTTCGCCTGGTCGAGGATCGCGCGGGCTCCGAAGCGCTTTCCGATCTCGCAGAAAACTGCGTTGATCGAGTTCTCGAGGGCCTCGGCGAACGTGACCGTCCCGAAGACCTCCGGCCCGCTCTGGTCGGCGAAGTTGAAGACTTTCTTCCCGTATTCGATGCAGTAGCCGGGGTCCTCGAACGTCGTCGTCGGCGTCACCTTGCCCGACTCCAGGGCCGCCGTCGCGGAGATGACCTTGAAGGTGGAGCCCGGGATGAACAGGCCCTGTGAGATCCGGTCGAGAAGGGGCGCGGCGGGCGTGCAAGGGGCTCCGGCCGCGTCGCGCTGGATCTGGTTGAAATGGCCCTCGACGAGATTGGG
>JAICVP010000292.1 GCA_025935275.1 Thermoleophilia bacterium | reverse complement strand
CGCTCCTGACCAGCGTCGTCGGCACCCACAATCTTCTGACCCTTGCCGAGAAGACGGGCGCCCGCTTCCTGCAGGCTTCCACCAGCGAGGTCTACGGCGACCCCGAGGTGCATCCGCAGCCGGAGACCTACTGGGGCAACGTGAACCCGATTGGTCCGCGCGGTGTGTACGACGAGGCGAAGCGCTATGCAGAGGCGCTGACGATGACCTACCACGCGCAGCAAGGCGTGGACACCTGCATCGCGCGCATCTTCAACACCTACGGGCCGCGCATGCGCCCCCACGACGGGCGCGCGATCCCCACCTTCATCCGCCAGGCGCTCGAGAACAAGCCCCTGACCGTCTTCGGCGACGGCTCGCAGACGCGCTCCTTCTGCTACGTCTCAGACCTCATCCGCGGCCTCTACGGCCTCGCCACGAGCGGCGAGCACCTCCCGGTCAACATCGGCAACCCGCGCGAGATGACCCTGCTCGAGCTCGCCGAGGCGGTCATCCGCGCGACCGGCTCGAAGTCGGAGATCGTCTTCGAGGCCCTGCCCGTCGACGACCCGCAGGTGCGCCAGCCCGACATCACCCGCGCCCAGCAGGTGCTCGGCTGGGAGCCCGAGGTCGAGCTCGAGGAAGGGCTTGTCAGGACTTTGGAGCTGTCCGCCGGCGCGACACGTCTCTCGGCGCGAGTGGGCTAACACACGACGGAGGCGGCCCTGCCCGTCATCGGCAGGGCCGATCTCAGACCAGCTGATCGGTCGTTAGTAGGCCGTTCAACTGCGCCCAGCGACTCGCCTCTGTTCGGTTCGCCACGCCAAGCTTGCGGTAGATGTTGCTCAGGTGGAACTTCACGGTCTGCTCGGTGACCCAGAGCATCTTGGCGAGCTGAGCGTTGGAATACCCCTCTGCGACGAGCTGAAGGATCTCGACTTCCCTGCGGGTGAGGCCGGCGTCGACCGGTCCCTTCTCCGCCGGCTCGGGCGCGCCGTTCATGAAGTCGCTTGCCAGGAAGAGGGACGGCTCGAACGCCTGCCGGATCGCCGACCGAAGGTCGTCCGGGTTCGCGCTCTTGAGCACGTACGCGGCGGCTCCGGCCGCGAACGCAGCCTCGACGTGAGCTCGGTCTTCATACATCGAGAGAACGATCGCCTTCATGCTCGGGGCAAGCTGCAGAGCCTCGCGGACGAGGGAGATTCCGTCCATCTCGCCTTCGGGCATTCGGATGCCGGTGATGAGCAAGTCAGGCGCGCTGCCCGAGAGGAACGTCAGAGCCGAGCTGGAACGGGTGGCCTTGCCGAGCACCCGAACCCGCATTGGCTGGATAACCTGCTGGATGGTGTCGAGCCAAAGAGGATGCTCGTCCACCAACAGGGTGGTCCTGCTAGGAAGCTCTACCATCGAAAGGGGCCACCTTTCGATTGCGGTGCGGTGTTCTCTCCCATCGAAAGGGCCGCCTTTCGATCGTGGTGCGGTCAATGCACTGCTTTCTAACGGAGAACACGCCCTAACACAACCCTTACCACCTAGCCGAAAGTGTGGAAAAGGGCATCGTTGCGGCGACCGAGTGGGGAAAACCTGGTGAAAGGTGTGGGGAAAGGTCCTGGGGAAGGAGGTACGAAGCCTCTCTCAGTGGACCTTTTTCCTTCTCGGCGGGCCGGCGTGGTGGGCAGCACCCACCCTCTCGGCGGGCGGAAACTCGTACTAGATTCCAGGCGTGGGCCGAGGCTGCCGTAGTCGTTCAGGGTCGAAACGACCGCTCGACCGTGCGGGATGCCGCACGTGTCGGCTAACGCGCCGCTATAGCTCCCGCCCGATCGGCCCGAAAAGAATGCCGTGACCCTGGAGCTATCGGCCGTTCGTGGGACGACGCCCTCAGCGACCTCGTTGCTGGCCATAAGCGGGCTCGCTCGCCGGTTCGGGAGCCGTGACGTGGTCCGTTCGCTCGACCTGACCCTGGCTCCGGGCGAGAGAGTCGCGTTCTGGGGCCCCAACGGATCGGGGAAATCCACCGTCCTGCGGTGTGTCGCCGGAACGCTCCTTCCGTCTGAGGGCGAGGTGCGCGTCTGCGGGCACGAGGCGGGCTCCCTGGAGGCCCGCGCGCTCGTCGGCGCCTCGCTTTCCCAGGAGCGCTCGTTCGACATGCGGCTCACGGGCCACGGGAACCTTCTCTTCTTCGCCAGGCTTCGCTTCGGACGAGACGACAGGGCCGCGACGGAGGTCGCCGCCCTTGAGGAGGAGCTCGAAATCGAGGCCATGGCGGCCGAGCGGGTCAACCGCGCGTCGTCGGGCATGATCCAGCAGATCGCGCTCGCGCGTGCGCTGCTCGGCAATCCCGCGCTCGTCCTGCTCGACGAGCCGACGCGTTCGCTCGACGTTGAGGCCCGCAAGCGTCTCTGGGATGCGATCGAGCGGAGGCCGCAAACCGGAGTCCTGATCGCCACGCACCTGGAGGAGGACCTCAACCGCTGTGACGGCCGCGTCGACTTTCCCACTTAGAACGCCCCGCTGGCGCGTCGTTCGCTTCCTCATCGCCCGCGAGTACGCGAGCAAGAGGACGTACAGGCTCGCCTTCGTCCTCGACCTTCTCTTCGGGATCGCGAACCTCTTCGTCTACTACTTCATCTCGCG
>JAICVP010000064.1 GCA_025935275.1 Thermoleophilia bacterium | reverse complement strand
GTCTTCGCGGTGTTGAGTCTCGACCACCTGGTCACGCTGCGACTCGTTTCCTTCTTCGACGGAGTGACCGACGTGAATGCTCTCCGCGCGCTGCACTACACGCTTTCCCGGACGCAAGGCGCGCGCGACGCGCTGCTGGACGCGGTCATTGCGCTCCCTGCCGAAGGCGCCCGAGCGGACTACGACGACGGGATGGCCGACACACTCGGCGTTTATCCCGCCGAGGAGAACCTCCTGACGACGGCACTGCTCGCCTACACACTCACCGAATCGGCTCGGACCGACCTCACGGCGCTGCTCGCGCGAATCCAGCGGACCGACGCGAAGGTCGAGCGCGTCTGGGGAGGAGGGGAGTAGGGATGAGCCCGAGGCCTACGCGCTCCGTGGATCAATCGTGGCGGACACAGCTCTGGACGGCGGTGGGCTGCGCGGCGTTCGGGGTTCTGGTCCATCTCGCCGGCCCCGTTGTCCCGCTGGAGCTTCAGACCATCGGGCTGGCGATCGGGCTGATCGGTGCCTCCTTCTTGCTCGCGTGGGCGGCGGACGCGGGCGAGGCTGTCTTCTCGGGCGGCCTCGTCCTCGCGGTGATCGCGCTCGTCGCAGTGCTTCCGGAGTTCGTGATCGAGATCCGATTCGCGTACGTGCAGCAGATCGAGCTCGTCAGCGCCAATCTGACCGGCGCGACACGGCTGCTCCTCATGGGTGCGACGGCCTTGCCGCTCGTCGTCGCGTACCTCGCGCGCAGGAGGGGCCAGGCAGCTGCGGCGTTCCAGCTGGCGACGACTCGGCGACTCGAGCTCGGGATGCTCCTCATCGTCGCGCTGTTCGCCGTTCAGGTCGTCGTCCGCGGGACCCTCACGCTCGCCGACGGCGTCATACTCGTCGCGCTCTACGTCCTCTATGCGCGCCGCGTCCAGGGCACGCCCGAGGAGGAGCCGGCGGTGATCGGAGTCCCTGCCGGGCTCCTGACCCTGCGACCCGAGCGACGCAGGCCGGTGATCGTCTCGCTGATCGTCGGGGCCGGCGCCGTGGTCCTGGCGATCGCCAATCCTTTCGCCGACGCCCTCCTCGCAACCGGGACGTCCTTCGGGCTCGATCCGTACTTCCTGATCCAGTCCGTTGTACCGCTCGCGACGGAGGCTCCGGAGTTCGTCATCGTCGCGGTGCTCGTCGCGCACCGCCGGCCGGCCCAGGGCCTGGCGCTCTTCCTCGCGTCCTCGGTAAGCCAGTGGACGCTCGGGATGGGGGCTCTTCCCATCGCCTACCTGGCGGGAGGCGGAGGTCCGTCCATGCCGCTCGCGGGGCGCGAGCAGGTGGAGATCGCCCTCACGATCGCGTTGACGCTCTTCGCCGTCGCGGCGCTAGCCCTGCTGAAGCCGGAGCGCGTGGACGCCGCGATCGTCGCGTCCGCGATGGCGCTCCAGTTCATCTATCCGACCACGTTTGTGCGAGTTGCGGCCGCCTTTGTTCTCCTCGTGTTCGCGATCGACCTCCTGTTCGATCGCCGCCGCGCCGTGCGCCCCATGTATCGAGCCGTCTTGGGACGAGGTGCTGCCGGGCAGTCGAACGTCTAGAGAGGTGCCGCCGGCTCGGCCGTCTCGAGGTCGAGCGGGAGGCGGGCCGTGATCTGCGTTCCGGCACGGCGACGGCTGTCGATCTCGAGTGAGCCGCCGAGCACGTCGACTCTGTCCGTCAGCCCGATGAGGCCGGAGCCACGGCTGGGGTCGGCTCCGCCTTTGCCGTCGTCGCGGATCGTGATGAGCAGGTGGCCGTCGCTTGCCACCAGCGAGAGATGGATCTGCGAAGGCTCGGCGTGCTTGATGGCATTTGCCAGTGCCTCCGATGCGACGAAGTACGCCGCTACTTCCACGGGCTCCGGTACGGGCACGTCCACCGAAGCGTCGAGGTCGACAGGAATCTCGGAGCGGCGCGCGAGCGTGCGCAGGGCCGGGACGAGCCCGCCTCTCGACAGGATCGCGGGGTGGATTCCACGCGAGAGCTCCTGCAAGTCCTCGACTGCTCCGGCCAGACCGGTCACGACACGGGAGAGCTCGGCTCGGAGCTCGGGTCGGTCCGGCGGGACATTCTCCTCCGCCGCGCGCAACGCCAGCCCGAGGGAGACGAGTCGCTGCTGCGTCCCGTCGTGGAGGTCGCGCTCGATCCTGCGCCGGGTAGCGTCCGAGGCTGCCACGATGCGTCTGCGGGAGGCGGCCAGCTCGGACTTGCCCTGCGCATTTGCGATCGCGGTCGCGACGAGCTCCGTGAACTTCTCGAGACGGCTCTCGGTTTCCGCGGGCAGCGGCTCCGTTGCGCTGGCTGTCATTGCCCCCCAGAGGCGGCCCTCGACGACGATCGGGCAGGCGACTTGTGAGAAATAGCCTTGCCGACGCATTTTCTCGGCCTCCGGGCCTGCGACGGACACGTCATCCTCATCGAGCCGGGCCGATTTGCCCGTGCGCAGGACTCGGGTCGAGACGTAGACGTCGTGGGGCTCCCACCGCGAACCGAGCGCGCTTTCTTCGATCGGTTTCGATGCGCCCACGAGAACGCACTCGGTCGGGGATTCGAAGCGGACCACCGTCGCGACATCGGACGGGGCCGCGTCGAGATGGAGGACGCCCTGAACCTCTTTGCTGACCGCGTCGAAGATGTCCGTGGGCGGCACTCCTTCCGCGACGAGCGTCGCCACGCGGCGAAGAGCCGCCTGCTCCTCGACGAGACCCGCAAGCGCCTCACGCGAATCGGCGTTCGCGATCGCCGTCGCCACGAGCTCGGCGAAGTCCAAAACGCGTGCCTCGGTTCCCTCGGGGAAGGGAATGGCGGCCATCGTGCTCGTGAAGATCGTTCCCCACATCCGGCCGCCGACGAAGACGGGGGCCGCAATAGTCGATGTCGGCAGCGCGCCGAGCGTGCGTGCGTAATCCATGAGTGGGCCCGAAAAGGCCTCGTGGTCGTCGATGCGAAGCAACTGGCCCGATTGATGCAGGGTGGCAACCACCTCGTCGGTGCTCACGTCGATGAGGGTGCCGGCCGGAATGTCCTGCTCCTCGTCGCTCCAGTAGGCGACGATCGACAGCGCGTCGTTTTCCTCGTACCGGGCGATCGCGCACCTGTCGGCAGCAACGGTCCTCGCGAGCTCCTCGGCCACGCTGGCGAAGATGACCCTGGGGGCTGCCTGGTCGGCAACCAGCGTCGCCACCCGGCGAAGCGCGGCCTGCTCTTCGAGGAGGAGTGATAACTCGCTCCGCGCCTCGGCGTTGGCGATCGCGGTGGCGACGAGTTCCGTGAACTTCTCCAGGCGCTCCTCCGTGTCCGGCGGCAGAGTGTTCCTGGCGTCCATGGAAATCGCCCCCCAAACGCGGCCGGAGACGATGATGGGGCTCCCTACCTGAGAAAGCAGGCCCAGTTCTCTGAGACCTTCGGCGTCGTCTCCTTCGGCCGAGGGCCAGTCGCTTTCCTCCACACGCGCGGACCGCCCTGTGTAAAAGACCTTTGTTGAGACAAAGACGTCTTTCGGTCCCCAGCGTGATCCGATCGCAAGCCCTTCAAAAGGCTTTGCCGCGCCGACGACAACGAATTCCGGCCCCGGATCGAACCGAACAACCGTTGCAAGATCCGTGGTCTCGTCCATGGCGAAGGCCCGTTCGATCTCCTCGCTGACGGCGGCGAAAATCACTCCGGGCGTTTCTCCTCGTGCGACAAGCGTCGCAACTCTTCGGAGCGCCGCCTGCTCCTCGGCAAGTCTCTGCACCTGTGCGCGTGCGTCTGCGTTCGCGATCGCCGTCGAGAGGAGCTCGGCGACCTGAAGGAGGCGCTGCTCGGTCTCCGGTGGGCAAACCTCGCCATCGACCGTCGAGACGGTGACCGCGCCCCAGGTCCGGCTGCCGACCACAATTGGGCAGGCGACTGTGGATTGGACACCGGCGGCACGGGCGCTTTCGGCAATTGGGCCCGTGAGGTTCGCGTAGTCGTCCGTTCGGGCAGGCCGGCCGCCCAGAATTACACGTGCAGCTGTTGCGCGATTGTCCAGCGGGATCCGCATTCCGACCGGGAACCGGTCCACGACCTCCTGCAGCCCCCATGCGCCGACGATCGTCGCGAACTCGTCGCCGTCTGCGCGGATGACCAGGGCCATGACTCGACCGAGCAGGTTCGCCGTTTCTTCCGCGACCTTCTCGAATAGCTCGCCCGGCGACGGCTCTCTCGCGACGAGCGTTCCGATCCGTCCCAGCGCCGCCTGCTCGGCTGCGAGCGCCGTGATCTGCTCCCGCGCGTCGGCGTTGGCGATTGCGGTTGCGACCAGCTCGGTGAATTGCGCGACCCTGGCCTCCGTGTCGGCCGGGAGCGGGTCGGCGGAACTCGAGGCTGCAATCATCGTTCCCCAGAGCCGTCCCTCGACGACGATGGGGGTCGCGACCGTGGAGCGGACGCCCAAGACGGTGGCCATCGCGGCGACGGCTCCCGTGGCGTCCGACCAGTCGTCCATCCGGACGACCTCACCGGTTCGGGCCACTTCGGCCACCGGGTTGTGCCCGTCCAACATGAGTTGGGTACCTAGGGGAGGGGGGTCCCACGGCGTCTCGGACTGTGCGACGAGCGTCGCCGATCCGTCCGGCTCGAAGCGGAGGAGCCCGATGGCCTCGGCATCCAAGACTTTCGACGCCTCGTGCGTCACGGCGCCGAAGACCTCTGTCGGCGAGGATTCCCGCGCGACGAGCTCGGCGACGCGACGTAAGGCGGCCTGTTCGTGCGCAAGAACGGTCACTTCTTCGCGGGCCTCGGTGTTTGCGATCGCCGTGGCCACCAACTCCGTGAACTCCGTCAGGCGGTGCTCGGCGGAAGGCGGCAGAGGACCGTCCAGCGACGCGATCGTGACGGCGCCCCAGAGCCCGCCCTGGACGATGATGGGGCTCGCGACGGCGGACCGGATGCCCAGCGCCCGTACGAGGGAGGGCATGTCCTGCGCCGAGGGGTCGTCCGTGTCGAATCGTGCGGACCGGCCGGTCTCGCGCACTCTGTCCACTGCGTAGCCCGGGTCGAGCGTCACCCGCTTGTGGGCTTCGTGCGGCCCTCCGACGTCGCCTAGCACGGTCACGGTCCGATCGTCTTCGAACCGGACGATTGCGCCGACGTCGGAGCCGAAGAGCACACCGACTTCGGCCGCCACGGCCCGAAAGACTTCCTCCGGCCTGATTCCGCCGGCGACGAGCGTCGCAACCCGCCGCAGGGCGGCCTGTTCGTCGGCGAGGACGGCAAGTGCGTCGCCAGCCTCGGCATTGGAGATGGCGATGGCGACGAGCTCGGTAAAGCCGGCCAGCCGCCGATCGGTATCCGTGGGCAAAGGTTCGCTGGAATTCAGAGTCATTGCTCCCCACACCTGCCCCTCGACGATGACGGGGCTACCCACCTGGTACAGGAAACCCCGCCGCCGGAGGAGTTCGGCGTCGGGCCCGCCGACCGCGGAGAGATCGGCCTCGTCGACCCGGGCAGACGCTCCGGTGCGCAGGACGTGCGTCGAGACATAGAGCTCCTTCGGAGTCCAGCGCGACCCGACTGGTTCGTCCTCGTAGGGGCTCGATGCAGCCATGAGCACGCATTCCGAGCCGGAGTCAAATCGAATGACCGTCGCGAGCGGCGAGACCTCAGCGACCGAGAAGACGTCTGCGACCTCCGTGGAGACCGCAGCGAAGAGCTCGGCGGACGGCACGCCCTCGGCAACGAGAGTTGCCACGCGGCTGAGCGCCGCTTGCTCCGCTGCGAGCCGTACCACCTCGTCTCGAGCCTCTGCATTCGAGATGGCGCTGGCGATGACGTCGCCGAACTTGCCCAGGACCGCCTCCGTCTCGGCCGGGAGAGGGGCGGCCGTGCGCCATCCGACCGACATCGCACCCCACATGCGCCCGCGAACCATGACCGGGCAGCTGACCACCGCCCGGATCCCGTGCTCGCGAGCCGTTTGCGCCATCGGCCCGGTTCCGGCGAAGTAGTCGTCGATGCGAGCAGGTCGTCCTCCGATCATGGCTTGTCCGAACGCGCTGGTCGAGTCGATCGGGACACGTGAGCCGGCCGGCGTGGGATTCCCGGGGGAGACGGCGAGCACGCTCGCCTTCCCATCCCCGTCGTCCCGGGCGAGCGCCCACTCCACCTCGCCAAGGACGTTGGCGACCTCTTCCGCGATCGCGCCGACGATCTCCTCTCGGGAGGCTTCTTCTGCGACGAGAGTGGCGACCCGCCGCAGCGCTGCCTGCTCGTCGGCAAGACGTTCCACCTCGGCTCTCGACTCGCTGTTCGCAATCGCCGTCGCGACGAGCTCCGCGAATTTCTCGAGTCTGTCTTCGGTCTCTGGAGGCAGCGGCTCCCCCGTGGATGCGACGCTCAATGTGCCCCATAGCTCTCCGCGGACGACGATCGGGCTCGCAACCGCAGCGATGACGCCCAGGCGGCGTACTGCTTCGCTTATCAGCCCCTCGTCCTCCCAGCTGGGCGAAACGAGTCGCGCTGATTGCCCGGTCCGGTAGACCTCGGCGGACGCTGAGACGTGCTCGTAGCTATGTCTCGTCCCACTCGCGAGGCTGGCCTCGTTGCTCGACGCCACGAGCGTGAATGCGTCTTCGTCGAAACGCGCCATCCCCGCGAGGTCCGTCCCGAAGAGGGTCCCGACCTCGTGGGCGACCGCCGTGAATAGGTCGGTTGCGGAGGCCTCCTGAGCCACGAGCGTCGCCACTCGGCGCAGGGCGGCCTGTTCTGCCGCCAGCCTCTCGATCTCGCGCGACGCAACCTCGGCGTGTGGATCCCGACCGCTTTGCGACGGCACTGGACCGCGGGTCAGCGGATCCGTGTGTGTTCCGACCCCCTGCCGTCGTCGCGGCATGGTCGCACTATGATAAGCCGCTCGTAGCAAGCGATACGCGGAGGTCTGCGGCGGCCGCCAAACGTGTGCGCTCGGCCTCCCCGAGGCACTAGGAGTCGGGTTAGCTGCAATGCGCGCGGGGAAGGCCGCGTGCATGCTTCGCAAGTTGGCGCATTCCACCCCCAGTACGAACGTATGCGGCTTCTGATAGTGGACGACAGCGCGGCTTTTCTCGAAGCCGCGAAGGCCGCGCTCGGAAATGGCGAGATGACCGTCGTCGGAGTCGCATCCACAAGCGACGAGGCCCTCGAGCGAATCGACGAGCTTCGCCCGGACGTCGCTCTCGTCGATATCGATCTGGGCGCTGAAAGCGGCTTCGAGGTGGCGCGTCGCCTCGTCGGGACGGGCGACCCGCCGCTCCGCGTGATCCTCATTTCTTCCCACGCCGGAGACGACTTCGAGGAGTTGATAGCGACAAGCCCCGCACTCGGGTTCGTCGCGAAGTCGGCCCTCTCGGTCGAGGCGATCCGCGCGGTGCTCGAGGGCGCCGGCGAGACCGCCTAGCTCGAGTCGAGGTAAGCGATCGCTGCGAGCACACGGCGGTGATCGTCGCCTGTTTCCGGGAGTCGCAGCTTCGTGAGGATGCTGTGCACGTGCTTTTCGACCGTTCCCTCGGTCACCCAGAGACGCTTGGCGATGCCCGCATTCGAACGCCCCTCGGCCATGAGCGAGAGGACCTCGCGTTCCCGCGGAGTAAGGACGTCGAGGGGATCCTCGGCGCGCTGAGCAGTCACGAGCTCCTGCACAAGCGCCGGATCGACGACTGAGCCGCCCGCTGCGATTCGCTCGACATTCTCCAGGAACGCGTCGACATCGGTGACGCGGCTCTTCAGGAGATAGCCAATCCGCTGGCCGCTGGCGAGAAGCTCCATCGCGTCCGCCACCTCCACGTGCGCGGACAGGACGAGAATGCCGACCTGAGGAAACTCCGAGCGAATTGCCCGGGCTGCCTCGATGCCTTCGGTCGTGTGTGTGGGTGGCATGCGGATGTCGACGAGTACGAGGTCCGGGCGTTCGCGCCGAACGAGCTCGACCAGCTCCTCGCCGTTGTCCGTCTGCCCGGAGACCTCGAAACCCGACCGCTCGAGCAGGCTCGCCAGCCCTTCACGGAGAAGGAGGTCGTCCTCGGCAACAACGACTCGTGCTCGGGCCATCACCACTCCGGGTCGGGGAGCGCGATTATCCGGCAGATCAAGCACGATCACAACGAGCGCCTGGCTGCTAGCAGGAAGACGTGGATTCCCGCCGCCGGGGCCTCGCAATTGACGCTGGCCGGGCAGACGAGCGGCTGAGCGCGCGGGATCCTGCCCTCAAGAGCAGTCTGGGGTAGGGAGGCCATCGTGGAACTTCGTCGCTTTCGCTATTTCGTTGCCGTTGCCGAGGAGCTGCACTTTCGCCGGGCTGCGGAACGGCTGCATCTCGCGCAGCCGGCTTTGAGCCAGCAGGTCAAGAAGCTCGAGTCGGAGCTCGGAGTCGATCTCTTTCACCGCACCCGTCGCGGGGTGGCTCTGACGACGGCCGGCGCCGTCTTCCTCGAAGAGGCTCGGCGTGTCCTCCGTCTCGCCGACGAGGCGGCCCGGGCTGCCCAGGAGGCAGCCTCCGGCGCGGTCGGCAGGCTGAGAGTGGGACTGCTCGCCGATGCGGTTCCCGCGACCGTTCCGCAAGCGATCGTCCGCTTCTCGACGCGCTTTCCCGGGGTCGAGCTGACCCCGGAGACCCTGTCAGCGCGGCGCGCCATCGAGGACGTCCGGGCCGGACGGCTCGACGTCGCGATCATGGCTCTACCCGCACCGACGACCGGGCTCAAGACGACGTGCCTCGGCAAAGAAGGCACCGTCGCAGCTGTGGCCGACCGTCATCCGCTGAGCGGGCGCGCCTGCGTCCCCGTGGACCGGCTCGTCGACGAGCGCCTCGTCATGTTGCCGAGGGCCACGAATCCGGCGTTCCATGACGGCATCATCGCCGCTTGTCGAGACTCCGGATTCACGCCGTCAATTCTCGAGACGACGGAGCCGCAGATCGAGCACGCGCTTCTCAGCGTGGCCGGCGGAGGGGGTATCGCCCTCCTGCCGGCTTCGGCCGCGGATCGCTACACGACGCCGGGCGTGCGTTTCTTGCCGCTTGACCCAGAGGGGCCAGTCTGCGAGATGGCGATCGTCACGCGTCCTGAATCCGACGACGAGGCGCTCGTAGCCGCGTTCCTCGCGCTCGCGTG
Organism: Thermoleophilia bacterium; assembly: GCA_025935275.1. GTDB lineage: Bacteria > Actinomycetota > Thermoleophilia > Gaiellales > Gaiellaceae > DATEOR01. The sequence continues at coordinate 572 of JAICVP010000064.1, read as the reverse complement.
CGAGCCGGCCCGAACAGGGCTCGCTCCGGCGAGGCTGGCCGCCTGACGGACGCCTTGACTACTCGGTCAATGCGGGCGGCGCAGGCCGTCGAATCGGGCAAAGACGATGTAGTTGTCCACGAAATGCCCTGTGGACGTGTCGAATTGCCCGTCGCATGTGATCAGGCGTAGCGTCGGCTTCGCGGTGTGCCCGTAAACGAGCTTCGTCGGGAAGTCGTTCTTCGGCGTCGCAAGATGAGAACGAACGAGATAACGCACCGTCCAGCCATTCTCGAGCATCACCTTGACGACGTCGCCGCTCCTCAGAGCGCGAAGGCGATAGAAGACCCCGGGACCGTCGACCGAGTCGACGTGGCCGACGATGACGGCGGGGCCAGGCTCACCCGGCTCTGGACCGCCTCGGAACCAACCGGCCTCGCTGAAGCTGTCAGGTACCTGCAACGTGCGGTCGGCATTCAGGCCGAGGGGGAGGATCCGGGCCGAGACGCCCAGGGCCGGAATGACGATTCGAATCGGATCGGGCATCTCCATCCGGATCGGCACCTTCGCCTTCTGCTGCACCCGCTCGTTAC
>JAICVP010000191.1 GCA_025935275.1 Thermoleophilia bacterium | reverse complement strand
GTCCACGTCCATGTCGGCATGGAGAGCCCGGAGGCCTGCATGGCGGCGCTCGAGGCCGTGCTCCCATGGCTGCCGCTGGTTCTCGCGCTCTCCGCCAACTCGCCGTACGTCGCAGGCGCGGAGACGGGCCTGCGCTCGGCGCGCGCCGAGATCCTCGAGCTCCTCCCGCGCAGCGGAGCGCCGCCGGTCTTCGCCGCGTACGAGGACTGGGAGCGGTTCGTCGAGCGCCTCGTCGAGCTCGGCCTCGCCGACGAGATCACCCGGGTCTGGTGGGACGTGCGCCCGCATCCGCGCTTCGGCACGCTCGAGATTCGGATCGCCGACCAGCCCACCCGGCTCGAGACGACGAGCGCACTCGCGACGCTCTTGCACGCCATGGCCTCGGGGCTCGAAGGGGAAGGGCCTGCGGACCGCGGCCTCTACGCCCAGAACCGCTGGGCCGCCCTTCGCTTCGGGCACCAGGCGGAGCTCGTCCATCCGGAGGAGTCTCGCCTCGTCTCCGTGCCCGGCCTTCTACAGGAGCTCCTCGCGCGCCTCGGGAGCGAGCCCGTCGACATCCCGGACCAGGCTCTCGAGCAGCTCGAGGCGGGGCGCGGAAGCGGACTCGATTCGCTGAGCCGCCGGCTGGTCGAGCTCACGTAGGATCGAAGCGTGCCCCTCCAGTCGGAAACCATCCAGGTCACGGGCGTGCGCTGCGAGCGCTGCGTCATGCGGCTCGGCGCCTCCCTGAAGGGGCTCGACGGCCTGGAGGCGGCGAACGCAAACCTGATGGGCCAGGTGATGCTCGCCTGGGACGACGAACGCCTCGCCCGGAAGGACATTCTCGAGGCGCTCCAGCGCGGCGGCTTCACCCCCGTCGCCACCCCGGAATAGCGGGGATTTTCCGTTCGTTGAACTGTTACTGTCAGGCCGGATGAGCGAAGTCCAGCCCGAGACGGATGCACGCGGCATCGCGGAAGAGGCGCGTGCCCGCGTGCGGTTCGAAGAGGAGGTTCTGGAGTTGTCGGATCAGGTCTATCGCGTCGCTCGGCGACTGGTGTCGACGCGCGAAGAGGCCGAAGACCTCGTCCAGGAGACCTACGCACGAGCCTTCCGCAGCTGGCGCTCGTACACCCCCGGCACGAACCTGCGCGCCTGGCTCTTCCGGATCCTCACGAACCTGAACATCGACCGCGGCCGGCGTGAGCAGCGCTCGCCGGCGACGCAGCCGCTCGAGGAAGGGGACTACTTCCTCTACAACCGGCTCGAGGCCGACGGCGGCTCGGAGGACGAGGCTCGCGTCGTCGAGCGCCTCTCGCAGGACGAGATCGTTCAGGCGCTCGCCGAGGTGCCGCACGACTTCCGCGACGTCATTGTCCTCGTGGACATCGGCGACTTCACCTATCAGGACGCGGCGCAGATCCTCGACATCCCGATCGGCACGGTCATGTCCCGCCTCCACCGGGGGAGAAGGATTCTCAAGAAAGAGCTCGCAGAAGCTACTGTGGGAGATAGCGGCTGATGGTCTACATGGGCTCCGATCCATGCGCGAAGTGCGAGGAGATGCTCCAGCCTTTCCTCGACCGTGAGCTCTCGGAGGACGAGTACGCGATCGCCGAGGCGCACCTCGACGAGTGCGGCTACTGCCGGAAGCGCTACAAGTTCGAGGAGACGCTCAGGCGGTACGTGCGTCAGGCGGTCGTCGAAGAGATGCCGCCGGAGCTGAAGCAGAAGCTCGCGGCGCTCCGAACTCCGCTCTAGCTTTGGTGGCGGTCTGGGGCGGAGCTCGCAAGGGAGACAAGCGAGCAGGCCCAAGGCAGTACGAGCGGTACGACGAGGGACTGCGAGCGCGGTCTCCTGCAGTGAGCGTCGTCAGGCGGCGGGCGTAGCCGGGCTTCGCCCGGCTGGAAGGCCGCCGCCGCCCAGACCGTCAGCCGCCGACGATCACGACGAGGCGGTTCGGGTCGTCTCCGCCGGGCAGGGCGGCCGTTCCGACCCCGAGCTGCTTGGCCAGACGTGCCCCGATCTCCGCGCCTCCGGGCGGGTAGTAGACGAGCGTCTTGGTGTAGTCGTCGCGCTTCGCGTTCCCGACCTTGCCGATCTGGTAGGCGAGGCCCGCGACGCGGTTGGCCATGCTCGCTGCCGCGTTACCTGCGCCGGTGCCGTTGTAGACGTCCACCTGAATGTCCCACGGGTCGGGGAGGGCGGCGGTGGGATCCGCGGGCGTCTGGCTCGCGGCGGGAGCCGCCGCTGCGGGGCTTTCGGAGCCGAACTCGGGCCGAAATCCGAACCACGTCAGTGCGGCGGCCGCGGCGAGGAACGCACAGATCGCCATCGACCTGCGGAGCGACCACGTCTCGACGAGCCGGCTCGCGACCGGGAAGCCCGCGATCTGCCGTGCCTCGCGCTCGGAGATGCCGAGGGCCGTCGCGTAGACGAGCGCTGCGGCGAGAGCGTCGGCGTTCGAGCCGAACCGGTACATGCAGTTCTCCTCGAGCGACTTCACCTGGTCGACCTCCATCCGGGCCCGTGCGGCGGCCTCCTCGACGGTGAGGCGTCGGCGCAGGCGTGCGGCTCCAAGGGGAGAGACTGCCATGGGCTCAGAGTTCTGCGAGAAGCGGGTTCAACCCTCTCTTCCATCGGCATTCCGCGGGCGTGCTTGAGGGCTAGCAGGAGTCGCTCTCGCGCCCGTAGGCGGAGAGCGTGTACACGGGCTGCGCCAGGTCGGCGACCATCCCCGCCGTGCCGAGGATGAGGCACTGCTGGCCTCTCGAGAAGGTCACCCGGTAGGAGCGTTCCGTGGTTGTCCCGGCGGCGCCCGCGAGCGAGCGCTCGACCCGAGCGGCCCAGTCCGGCCGGAGCCGGTTCACGTAGTAGTCGACGATCTCGACCTGTCCCGTGCCGTCCGGCGGCGCGAAGGCGACCGAGGTGACCACGCCCTTCGGAACAGGCACAGCGGCCTCCGCTCCGGCGAACGTCTCGCTGTTTCTCCCCACCTCGCGCGAGCCCGGAAAGACGCCGACCTCGGCCAGCACCTGCTCGTTCTCGTCGACGGCGCCGGAGTCGAGGCCGTTCGTGACCGCGTAGACGATGCCGCCGGCGAAGAGGAGAACCGCAACCGCCGGGATGACGATCGCGGGCCGGAGGAGCCGCCTCACTGCAGATCCTCAGGCGCGTCCACGTCGCCCGGTGCGCCGAGGTCGTCGCAGGGGACGAGTGATGCCGGAAGCGCGCGCATGCCCTCGTCCGGGACCGAGTCCCAGGCGGCTCGGCCGAGGACGACCGGGTGCCCGCGGTCGCCGCCGTAGCTCGCAGCGACGACGTCAGCGGCGCCGGCCCGCCACGCATCCAGCACGCGCTCGATCGCCGCAGGAGCGAGGTTCGGCCCGTCGGCAAGGCAGACGACCGCCGCCTCGGTGTCGGGGGAGAGCTCTGCGAGCCCGCAGCGAAGCGATGCACCCGGCCCGCGCTCCCATTCGGGACACTGAACGACGCGCGCACCGCCGGCATCGAGCTCGTGAGCGCCGGAGACGACCACGAGCTCGTCCAGCGAGGTTTCCTCGAGCCGCGCCAGAACGCCGGGCAAGAGCAGGCGCTGCTTCGGCTCGCCGAACCGGCTCGCGGCTCCGGCGGCCAGCACGATTCCCGCGATCACGCGGAGGTGGTGGTGACCGCCAGGATGTCGGCGAGGTGGACGAGCCGGAAGGTGAAGCGGCCCGCCTCGAGCCTCTTCTGCTCGTCCTCGATGTCGGGCAGCGTCGCCCAGAGCTCCTGCGCACCGGAGATCAGCTCGGCGATGCGCTCGCGCTCTTCGACGAAGCCGTCGCGCTCGGCGCACGTGTTCAGGGCGAGCCCGAGGACGCCGATCGTGTCTCGCTGCCGCGTCCAGAGGAGAGGGGTGGCCATCGCCAGGTAGTGGTGGATCCGTGCGAAGGTGATCGGCTGCTCGATGCTTCTCGGGCCTTTCGGCGGCGTGCGCGGCGCGGCCGGCCGGCCGTCCGCGATGCCCGCGGCAGAGCGGCCGAGCAGGTCGCGGACCTGATCCTCGGAGAGGCCGGCCTGCGCCGCCGTGCGGAGCGCGATGAAGAGGGAGCCGGGCTGCTGGCCGTACGGGTAGTCGGAGGCGTAGAGCACCTGCTCGGGCGAGATGCGGTGGTACATGTCGAGCAGGTCGAGCGGGCTCCAGACGGACGTGTCGAAGAAGACGCTCGGGTGGCCGGCGAACTCCTCTGAGAGGCGGGCCAGGTCGGCGATCCCCGCGTGCGCGATGATCAGCTGAGCCTCGGGGTACGTGTCCACGAGCCCGCGCAGGTGCTCCGCGATCGGCGGGAGGCCGCGGCCGCCGTGGATCAGGATCGGAACCCGGCGTTCGGCCGCGAG
>JAICVP010000036.1 GCA_025935275.1 Thermoleophilia bacterium | reverse complement strand
GAGTGTGGCGTCGGAGCCGAAGCGCTCCGCCACCTGCAGCATCGCCCAGACCGCGGTCCCGCCGGAGCCGCCGACGAGAATGCCCTCCTCGCGCGCGAGCCGGCGCGCGGTGCGGAACGAATCGCGGTCGGAGACCGTGATGAACTGGTCCACGAGCGAGGGGTCGAAGGTCGTAGGCCAGAAGTCCTCGCCGATCCCTTCCACGAGATAGGGGTGGACGTTGTCGGGCTGCGAGAAGATCGACCCCTCGGGGTCGGCACCGACGACCAGGAGGTCGGGCTTCTGCTCCTTGAGGTAGCGCGCGGTGCCGGTGACCGTGCCGCCCGTGCCGACGGACAGGACGAGCGCGTCGATCTCGCCGCTGGTCTGCTCCCAGATCTCCGGCCCTGTGGTCTCGTAGTGCGCCTGCGGGTTGGCCTGGTTCGAGTACTGGTCGGGCTTGAACGCGCCGGGGATTTCCTCGGCGAGTCGATTGGAGACCGAGTAGTAGCTCTCCGGCGACTCGGGCGGGACCGCGGTCGGGCAGATGACGACCTCCGCGCCGTACGCGCGTAGGAGCGCGCGTTTCTCCTCGGCGATCTTGTCCGGCATGACGAATACGCAGCGGTAGCCCTTTAGCGCCGCCGCGATCGCGAGCCCGACGCCGGTGTTCCCGCTCGTCGGCTCGACGATGGTGCCGCCCGGCTTGAGCTTTCCGCTCCGCTCGGCCTCTTCGATCATCTTGAGGCCGATCCGGTCCTTCACGCTGCCGCCGGGGTTCAAGTACTCGAGCTTGGCGAGCAGCGTCGGCTGAACATCGCGCGAGACCCTCTGCAGGCGGACGAGCGGCGTCGACCCGACGAGGTCGAGAACGGTTGGGTGATCGCCGGCCATCGCCGTAACGATACGGCCTGCAGCCTGGAACGGGTCAGTGCCTGAAGTGGCGTCGGGGCGCGAAGACGATCGTGCCTCCGGCCTCGGCGACTGCGGCCACGACCTCGTCGTCCCGCTTCGATCCGCCGGGCTGGACGATCGCCTTCACTCCCGCGTCCAGCGCGAGTTGCGGACCGTCCGGGAAGGGAAAGAACGCGTCGGAGGCGAGCACCGCTCCCTCGAGGGCATGCCCCAGCTCGCGGGCCTTGTCCAGCGCGATCTTCACCGACTCGACGCGGCTCATCTGGCCGGCTCCGACCCCGAGGGTCTGCAGCTCCTTGGCGACGACGATCGCATTCGAGTTGACGTGCTTGCAGATGCGCCAGGCGAAGAGGAGATCGCCCCAGAGCCGCTCGTCGGGCTGTTCGCCGGCCTGTACCTCCATTCCCTCGCGGTCGTCCACCTCGGCGTCGGAGTCCTGGACGAGGAAGCCGCCGATCACCCGGGCGAAGTCGCGCTCGCCCAGGGTCGCTCGGCGCCGCTCGCGGTCTTCCAAGATCCGCGTGTTCGGCTTCTGCTTGAGGATCTCCGCCGCGTCGGCGGTGTACTCGGGCGCGATCAGCACCTCGACGAACTCGTCTGCGAGGCGTTGCGCGAGCGGCGGGTCGACCCGCCGGTTGACCGCCACGACGCCGCCGTAGGCCGAGACCGGGTCGGCGGCGTATGCCTTCGCCGCCGCGTCCTCGAGCGCGGAGGCGACGCCGACTCCGCAGGGGTTTCCGTGCTTGACCACCACGCAGGTAGGGAGCTCGAACTCGGCCAGGACTCCGCGGGCCGCGTCCAGATCGGCCAGGTTGTTGAAGGAGAGCTCCTTGCCGGACAGCTGCTCGACGCGCGAGAGGAGATCGCGACGCGCGCCGCTCTCGACGTAGTACGCGGCGCGCTGGTGCGGGTTCTCGCCGTAGGGAAGCTCGCGCTGGCGCTCGAGCGCGACGATCAGCTTGGGCGGGAACGTCTCGCGGTCGCCGAACCAGGTCGCGATCGAGGCTTCGTAGGCGGCCGTGTGCGCGAACGCCTCGGCCGCCAGCTCGCGCCGCGTGTCCGCGTCGACCTCCCCGGTCGCCTGGATCTCGAGGAGGAGTGCGTCGTAGCGCTCGATCGAGCAGACGGGCGCGACGTGCTCGAAGTTCTTCGCTGCGGCGCGCAGCATGGCGGGCCCGCCGATGTCGATCATCTCGACGGCCTCTTCCTCGCGCACGTCCTTGCGGCTCGCCACCTGGGCGAAGGGGTAGAGATTGACGCAGACGAGGTCGAACGGCTCGATGCCGTGTTCCTCGAGCGCGTCCACGTCGGCCCTGACGTCCCGCCGCGCCAGGATCGCCCCGTGGATCCTGGGGTGCAGCGTCTTCACGCGCCCGCCGAGCATCTCGGGCACGTCGGTGAGCGCGTCGACCGGAGTAACGGAGAGCCCAAGCTCGGAGATGTAGGCGGCCGTGCCGCCGCTCGCGACGAGCTCGACGCCCAGCTCGGCGAGGCCGGTGGCGAAGCGGTCGAGGCCCGTCTTGTCGAAGACGGAGATGAGCGCTCGCCGGACGGGCATCAGGGTCGGGAGCTTATGGCGCCCGCCAGATAGAGGCTAACCGCCTCGGGCAGGAGGCGGTGCTCGACCGCATGGAGCCGCTCGTGCAGGCTCTCGACGGTGTCGCCCGCCTCGATGGCGACCGGCTCCTGGGCGATGACCGGCCCGGTGTCCACCCCTTCGTCGAGGAAATGGACGGTCACGCCGGTCTCTTTTGCGCCCGCCTCGAGAGCCTGGCCGACTGCGTCCAGCCCGGGAAACGCGGGCAGGAGCGACGGATGCACGTTGAGGCACGGGAATCTGCCGAGGAAGCCGCGGCTGAGGAGCTGCATGTAGCCGGCGCACACGACGAGCTCGACGCCGTGCGCGTCGAGCCAGTCGGCCATCGCCTCGTCGCGCTCGGCGCGGTCCGCGTAGTCCTTCTCGGGAAAGACCGCGGCAGGGACCGAGGCCCGCTCAGCGCGCTGGAGGGCCTGGACGCCGGCCGTGTTGGACGCAACTGCGGTCACGGGGAGCCTCGCGTCCAGGAGCGCCTGCAGGTTCGTGCCGGTTCCCGAGACGAGGACGCCGATCACGCGAGGCGGCCGATGACGAGGCCCGCGCCGGCGTCGGCCTCGGGCACGACGGCGCACATCCCGATGCCCAGGTTGAAGACGCGCCGCTGCTCCTCCTCGGAGACGCCCTGGTCGTCGAGCCAGCCGTAGACGGCCGGCCGCTCCCACGAGCCCCAGTCGATCTCGGCGCGGAGGCCGGCCGGGAGCACGCGCGGGAGGTTGCCCATGATCCCGCCGCCGGTGACATGGGCGAAGGCGCGTACGTCGGCCTGGGCCCGGAGGCGGCGCACGTCGTCGAGATAGAGGCGGGTCGGCGGCAGCAGGAGGTCGGCGTCGAAGTCGCCCTCGCCGACCAGGCTGCGGACGAGCGTGAAGCCGTTCGCGTGCAGGCCCGAAGAGGGGAGCCCGAGGACGACGTCGCCGGCCTGGCAGCGCGAGCCGTCGACGAGGTCAGCCCGGCGCACGACGCCGACGCAGGCTCCGGCGAAGTCCAGCTCCTCGTCCCGGTAGATCCCGGGAAGCTCCGCGCTCTCGCCGCCGAGGATTGCGCACCCGGCTTCGCGGCAGACCGAGGCGGCGCCTTCGACGAGCTCGGCCACCTCCTCGAGGTCGAGCGAGCCGGACGCGACGTAGTCCAGGAAGAAAAGCGGGTCGGCGCCGGTCGTCGCGACGTCGTTGACGCAGTGCGCGGCGAGGTCCATGCCCGCGTCGAAAAGACGGCCGGCGCGGCGAGAGAGGATGAGCTTCGTTCCGACCCCGTCCATGGTCGCGGCCAGCAGCCGCTCGTCGTCGAGAGGGTGAAGGCCCGCGAAGCCGCCCAGGGAACCGCCGGTGGAAGCCACCGCTGCCCGCAGCCGCTCGACGACGGCCTCGGCCTTCCCCAGAGACACTCCGGCGGCCTCGTAGGAGCTCACGCCAGCACCTCGGCGACGAGCTCCGGTCGGCCCTCGGGCCCGGCGGGGAGGAAGCGCACGATGCTCTCCCCGAGCCGCACGCTCGTCCCCTCGCGCTCGAGGAGCAGGATCTCGGCGAGCGCGACCGCCTTCTCCTCGGGATCGTGCGCGCGCAGGTGGAGCTCGCCGATCTGCATCTCGTCCGCCTGCGCCAGTGCGTCATCCACCCAGTCGCGCGGCGGGTGCACCTCGAGCCGATAGCCGGCCTCGGTGGTGACGAAGGTGCGCTTGCCCGGGTGGTCCTGGATCTTCAGGCCGAGATCGCGGGCCCGGTCGAGGACGGTCTCGTAGTCGTCCTCCTCGAGCGCGATGCCGAGGTGGTCGACGCGCGGCACATCCCAGTGGCCCGGCTGGAGGACGACGTTGACGGCGCCGCGCCCGACCTCCACGAGGCGCAGGCGGAAGCCGATCTTGTCCAGCTCCTCCCAGGACGTGCCCGCCTCGAACCAGTGCGAGCTCTCGCCCCGCCAGCCATAGCGGCCGATGAGCTCGAAGCCGAGCTTGCCGAGATACCGGGCTTCGAGCAGCCGGACCTTGCTCGTCACGAGGTGGTAGTGGAACAGGTGCACCGGCGGCCCCATCGTACTCGGCGCGGAGGATTCGGCCTTCCGGTAGGGAACGGGGCGGGCATGACGCAAAGCACTCCACCACCTCCGCCACCCTCGCAGGGATACGGCCAGCCCTACTACGGGATGCCGACGATGCCGGCCCCGAACGGCGAGCTCGTCGTCTTCTTGCTGGTCTGGGCCGTGGTCTTCATCATCACCGTGGCCTCCGACCGGGTCGACTGGCCCGAGTTCACGACGGCGACGGTGTTCCTCGCGGCCGCGTACATGATCTCCCGCGGGATCGCGAAGGCCGGCAAGGTCATCGAGGGTCACTGACAGAGAGGGCTGGGACTCCAGCCCTCTGTTCGGCCCGTGCGTCCAAGAGGCGCGCGTTCCTGGTTGCTCGAAGGCGCGTAACGGCGTAGCGTCTTTGGCCCGTGCGTCGAAAGCAAGCGTGCTGACCGTTCAGGAGATCGCGGAGCTCCCCGAGCTCCGGCTGGCGGTCGCCGGAGGCGCGGACGGCCTGCGGAACGAGGTCAGCTGGCTGCACGTCTCCGAACTCGCCGACCCGACCCAGTTCCTGGAGGGCGGCGAGTTTCTGCTCACCACCGGGCTCGGCGTGGGCGAGATGGCCACGACGCAGCGCGCCTACGTGCGCCGGCTCGCCAAGCACGGGCTCGCGGGCCTCGGGTTCGGCGTCGGCTTCGGCTTTCCGGATGTGCCCGCGCCGGTCGTCGAGGAGGCGAACAAGCTCGCCTTCCCGGTGCTCGCGGTTCCGTATGAGATCCCATTCGTCGCCATCACGAAGGCGGCGGTCACGCATCTCGCCAGCGAGCAGCTCGAGCAGATGACGCGCGCGCTCGAGGTGCACGAGCGCCTCGCTGCGGCCGTGCTCGAGGGCCGCGGCCTGCAGGCCCTGCTCGCCGTCGTCTGCAATCACCTCGGCTGCAGCCTTGCCCTCGTCGACGAGAGCGGGCGCGTCGTGGCGGAGCGCCACGCGCGAAATCGGCTCGGCTTCGAGAAGGCCCTCGAGCTCCCGGTTGTCTCGCCGGGGCAGATGGTCACGCTCAAGGCCGCCCGGGAGGAAGGCGAGTTCGGCGAATACGACCGTCTCGTCCTTCACCACGGGCAGTCGGCGCTCGCCTTCGAGCTTTCACGGCGGCGCGCGGTGAGCGCGGCGGAGCTGCGGCTGGCCGGCGACCTCCTCGAGGACCTCGAGGACGACCGCCTCGACGACCGGGAGGCGGCGCGCCGCATGGCGGCTTTCGGGCTCGAGTCCGACCGGGAGTACGCCGCTCTGCTCGCCGTGCCGCGCAACGGCCTCTCCAGCGAGCGCCTTCGCGACGAGGTCGCCGAGGAGCTCGAGCGCGGGAGCGTCCCCTATCTCTCCACGGCGCGTCGGGACCGCGCGGCGTTCCTCGTCGGCGCCGAGAGCGAGCAGGAGGTGATGACGCTCGCTCGCCGCGTCGTGGCAGCCGAGCCGATGGCGAGAGTGGGCGTCGGGCGCCCGTCCCAGGGGCGCGGGCTCGGCCGGAGCCTCCTCGACGCGCGCGCAGCGCTCGATGCCGCGAGCGGCGAGGTCGCCTCCTACCAGGACCTCGGCTCCCTCGAGCTCCTGCTCAGCCTTCCCGACGCCGCTCTCGAGGCGTTCGTGGACCGCGTCCTCGGCCCGGCTGCCGGTAACACCTGGCTCGTCGAGTCGCTGACCGCCCTCCTGGACGCGGGCTGTCGCTGGAGCGATGCCGCCGACGAGCTCGGCGTGCACCGCCACACCCTTCGCTACCGGATGGACCGCCTGCGCGAGCAGACGGGCCGCCACCCCGACGACCCCGAGCAGCGCATGGAGCTCTGGCTGGCCGTGAAAGCCAAGCAGGCGCTCGCTGCCCGTAACGGAAGGAGCGCTTCTTGAGCACGAGCACGGATCACCTCTGGCGACATTTCACCGCGGCAGGCGCGCCGCAGCTCGTGATCGAGCGCGGCGAGGGGTGCTACATCTGGGACAACGAGGGCAACCGCTATCTCGACGCGCTCTCGGCGCTCTACTGCGTGAACATCGGCTACGGGCCCTGGCCGAACATCACGGAGGCCGCGCAGAAGCAGCTCGACCAGCTTCCCTTCTTCACGAACTGGGTCGGATTCGCCACCCCGGCCTCCGTGGAACTCGCCGAAAAGGTCAGCGAGCTCGTCCCGATCGACGTCGGCCGCATCTTCTTCGTCGGCGGCGGCTCGGAGGCGATCGAGACGGCGCTCAAGGTCGCGCGCCAGTATCACCGGCTGCGCGGCGAGCCGACCCGCTACAAGTTCGTCACGCGCCGGAGCGCGTACCACGGGACGACGATGGGCGCACTCTCTATCAACGGCAGCCCGGCGCTCCGCTCCCAGTTCGAGCCGCTGCTACCCGGCTGCCTGCGCGCGCCGATGCCGTACCGCTACCGGTGTCCATACTGCTCCGAGGAGACGCGCTGCAACCTCCAGTGCGCCGACGAGATCGACGGCATCGTCCGCAACGAAGGCCCCGAGACCGTGGCCGCGGTCATCCTCGAGCCCGTCCAGAACTCGGCCGGGTCGATCACGCCGCCGGAGGGCTACTTCGAGCGCGTCCGCGAGATCTGCGACGAGCACGGGCTCCTGCTCGTGGCCGACGAGGTCATCTGCGGCTTCGGCCGCGTCGGCGACTGGTTCGGCACGACCCGCTACGGGATCGAGCCGGACATGATGACCCTGGCCAAGGGGATCACCTCGGCCTACGCGCCGCTCGGCGCCCTCGTCGCCAGCGAGCGCACCATCGAGCCCTTCTTCGCCGAGAAGAAGACGGCCTTCACGCACGGGATCACGTTCGGCGGCCACCCGCTCTCATGCGCGATCGCGCTCGCGAACCTCGAGGTCTTCGGGCAGGAGGACCTGATCGGGCGCTCGCAGACTCTCGGGCCCGAGCTCCGCGAACGCTGCGAGGTGCTGCTCGAGGAGCATCCGATGGTCGGCGACGTGCGCGGCGACGGCTACTTCTACTCCCTCGAGCTCGTGAAGGACAAGGAGACGAAGGAGACGTTCACGCCGGCCGAGCGCGACGATCTCATCAAGACGTTCCTGCTCCCGCGCACGCGCGAGCTCGGCGTCTACATGCGCTTCGACGACCGTGGCGAGACGTGCGCGCAGTTCGCGCCGCCCCTGGTCGCGGGGCCGGAGGAGTTCGACGAGATGGTGGGCGTCCTGCGCCAGGTGCTGGACGAGGCGTGGGACCGGGTCAACACGAGAGTAGGAGCGTGAGATGGCAACCGCTGTGAAGACGCTGCAGAACTTCGTCGCCGGCGACTGGGTCGAGGCGACGGGCGACGAGGCGCGGGAGATCGTCTCCCCGGTCACGGGCGAGAAGCTGGCCGACGCGCCGAACGCGAGCGAGGAGGACGTCAAGAGGGCTGCCAAGGCCGCGCGGGAGGCGCAGCCGAAATGGGCCGCACTCTCCGCCTGGGACCGCGCCAAGGTCTGCCACTCGATTGCCGACCTCATCGAGGAGCGCAAGGAGGAGTTCGCGCGCGAGCTCTCCCTCGAGCAGGGGAAGCCCTACACGGCCGAGGCGATTCCGGACATCGAGGAGACGGCGGAGAACTTCCGCATCGCTGCCGAGGACGTGAAGCGGATGGAAACAGCCGTCATCCCCTCGCAGGATGTCAACAAGCGCATCCTCACCTTCCGCAAGCCGAACGGCGTCTACGCGGGGATCACGCCGTGGAACTTCCCGACGCTGATCCCGGTGGAGCTGATCGCGCCGGGGATCGCGGCGGGGAACGCGATCGTCATGAAGCCGTCCGAGTGGACGCCGATCGCCATGGCCAACTTCATGCAGATCATGGCGGACGCCGGGCTCCCCGACGGGGTCGTCAACGTCGTCTACGGCGACGGCAAGGTCGGCGAGCGGCTGATCCAGGACGAAAACGTCGACTGCGTCGGCTTCGTCGGCTCGCACACGACCGCGGAGAAGATCGTCCGCGCCGCCGGTCTCAAGCGGTCGCTCATCGAGGCGAGCGGTAACGGGCCCGTGGTGGTCTGCGCCGATGCCGATCTCGAGGCTGCCGCGAAGGGCGCCGTTTTCGGCGGCTTCTTCTGCGCCGGCCAGGTGTGCTGCGCGACGGAGCGCGTACTCGTCGACAAGCGCGTCCACGAGGACTTCCTCGCCGCGGTCGTGAAGGAGGCCGAAGGCTGGAAGCTCGGCGATCCGTTCGAAGACGACACGCTTGTCGGACCGATGAACAACGAGCCGACCGCGCAGAAGATGGACGCGCACATCGAGGACGCCATCTCGAAGGGCGCCGAGGTCGTCCTCGGCGGCTCGCGCGAAGACGGCCGGCCGACGGGCCTCTACTACCAGCCGACGGTGGTCGACCGGGTCGGCACCGACACGCTCATCAACCGCGACGAGACGTTCGGGCCGATCGTCCCGCTCATCAGCGTCGAGAGCGACGACGAGGCGATCGCAGTCGCCAACGACTCCCACCTCGGGTTGCAGGCGGCCGTCTACACGACGAGCCTCCAGCGCGCGTTCAGGTATCTGGACAACCTGCAGGTGGGCAACGTCGTCATCAACGACTCGACGGACTACTGGGAGGCGCATGAGCCGTTCGGCGGCGCCGCCGGCACCCGCACGGGCTGGGGCCGGATCGGCGGCCGCTACACGATGCTCGACATGACCGACCTGAAGACGGTCGTGCTCGACGTCGGCGGACTCACGTAGTCGTTGGCGTTCGCCGTCCTGTTCGTGCTCGCGGCGCTCGACGCCGCGGGCTACAGCATCATTGCGCCCGTCGTTCCGGAGATCGGGGACGCGACGGGCGCCGGGCCCGGGGTGATGGGCGCGCTCGTCGCCTGCTTCGCGATCGGCCAGATCGTCGGCTATCCGCTCAGTGCCCGCCTGCTGCAGCGGGTGCGTGCCCGTTCCGTCCTGGTGGCCTCGCTCTCTCTGACGGTCATCGGCGATCTCGGCTTCGTCTTCGGCGAGAGCCTCGGTGTGTACTTTCCCGCTCGGCTCGTGCAGGGCATCGGAGCCGGCGGTCTCTGGATCGGGACGGCGTTCGCGATTCTCGAGCGCTACCCGGGTGAGGAGTACAAACGCCTCTCAGGGATCCTCGCGGCCTACGGGCTCGGCGCCATTGCGGGCCCGGCGATCGGCGGGGTGGGAGGGATCAGCGGGCCGTTTCTCCTCCACCTCGTGCTCGTGACGGCGCTCACACTGGCGCTCCTGGCGATCGGCACTCCGAAGAACACCGCCGAGTTCGGCTCCGACCGCGCCGCGCTCAGGACGCCGGGCTTCATGCTCGCCTCGGCGGGGATCCTCATGGTCGCGCTGACCCTCGGGACCTTCGACGGCCCCATGCCGCTCCACTTCGGCGAGCAGTTGAGCCAGGCCGAGATCGCCGCGCTCTACGTCCTGGCGGCGCTCGTCTCCTCAGCGGCCGCGGCACTCGCCGGCCGCCGCCCGCCGAGGCTGATGCTCGCGATAGCAACCGTGCTCATGACCCTCTCCATCGCGCTCGGCGGCGCAACCGAGGTCATCGGCCTCTGGGTGCTCGTCGCCCTGCTCTGCGGCGTCGGCGTCGGCGCGGGCGATGCGGGTGCGCTGGGCGTCCTCCTCGAGTCGATCGGGCTCGACCGCATCGTCCTCGCCATGGTCGTCTGGTCGCAGGTCTGGGCGATCGGCTACCTCGTCGGCCCGGCGATCGGTGGCGGTGTCGCGGAGGTGTTCGGCTACGAGGCCTTGGGCCTCGTCCCGCTGGTGGCCAGCATGCTCGTCTTCGTCGGGTTCGCCAGGCTCCGTTCGGCGCCCGCAACCGTCTGACCCTCGAAGCGCAGCTTCGCCAGCTTGAGGTCGTCGGGAATCTGCGTCGGGTACTCGCGCGTGAGGCAGGCGCGGCAGAAGGTTCCTTCCGGCCTGCGCGTCGAGTCCTGCAGGCCGTCCAGAGAGAGATAGGCCAGGCTCGTCGCCCCGAGCTGGCCGCGCACCTCCTCGACGGAGCGCCCGCCGGCGATGAGCTCATCCTCGTCGGCCATGTCGATTCCGTAGAAGCAGGGCGAGACGATGGGCGGCGACGAGATGCGCAGATGCACCTCGAGCGCGCCCTCCTCGAAGAGCATGGCCACGATCTTCCGCGTCGTCGTCCCGCGGACGATCGAGTCGTCGACGACGACCACCCGCTTCCCGGAGACCTCGGCGAGCGGGTTGAACTTCGTCTTGATGCCGTGCTCGCGCAGCGCCTGGTCGGGCTGGATGAAGGTGCGGCCGACGTAGCGGTTCTTGATCAGGCCCTCGGCGAACGGAATGCCGCTCGCCCGGGCAAAGCCGATCGCGGCCGGCGTCCCCGAGTCAGGCACGGCCATGACGAGGTCGGCCTCAACCGGG
The DNA here is from genome assembly GCA_025935275.1 of Thermoleophilia bacterium. GTDB lineage: Bacteria > Actinomycetota > Thermoleophilia > Gaiellales > Gaiellaceae > DATEOR01. Next base: position 1,402 of record JAICVP010000036.1, on the reverse strand, counting down.
GCCTCGGCGGCGAGCCTCTCGCCCATCCGCACGCGGGCGCCGTGGAGCTCGACTCCGCGGAGCTTCGTATCGGGCCTGGCGAAGTAGATGAACTCAAAGATGCACAGGGAGCCCGCCCCTGCGGGCTCGACGGCCTGGTGCGCCTCGTACCCCGAGTCGTCGACGACCACCATCTCGCCCGGGGCGAGCTCCCGCTCGACCTCGGCCCCGAGGAGGTCGAAGGCGCAGCTCTCGGAGGCGAGCAGCCAGTCGTCCTCCAGCCTGCCGAGGACCAGCGGCCGGATCCCGTGCGGATCACGAAAGCCGACCAGCTTTCCCTCGGCGAGGAGAACCGCGGAGAAGGCGCCGTCGATTCTCGCCATCGCCCCCGCGACCGCTTCCTCGAGCGGCCGCTCGTCGCGGGCGATCAAGGCCGCGATCACCTCGGTGTCCGAGGTGGAGCGGAGCCGCGCGCCGTCGGCGAGCAGCCCGGCGCGGAGCTCGCTCGTGTTCGTGAGGTTGCCGTTGTGGCCCAGCGCGACGGTTCGGGCGCGCCCCTGCTGGATGATCGGCTGTGCGTTCGCCCAGTGCGTCGAGCCCGTCGTCGAGTAGCGCGCGTGGCCGACGGCGACCTGGCCGCTGAGACCGCGCAGCTTCTGCTCGCTGAAGACCTGCGTGACGAGGCCCATGTCGCGGAGCGCGGTGACGCGCCCCTCGTCCGATACCGCGATTCCCGCCGACTCCTGACCGCGGTGCTGGAGCGCGAAGAGCCCGAAGTACGTAAGGCGCGCCACGTCGCGGCCGGGAGCGTGGATGCCGAAGATGCCGCACATCAGGCGTACCCTCCTGCGCGCGCGAGGTCTTCAAGCTCCACGCCGAAGAGCTTCGAGCCTCCCGCTTCGCCGATACGGCGGTACGGCATCCCCTCGAGCGCGGACTCGTCCTCGGGCCGGCACGCGACGACGGCCTGACCGCCGCCTTCGCCGAACCAGACGACGGCATCGTCGTCCAGCTCGACCCGTGCGCCCCGCCCCGACCAGAGCGCGAGCTCGGCGAGCGCCACCGCGAGGCCTCCCTCGGAGACGTCGTGGGAGGCGGTGAGCGTCGGCGCCGCGCGCCAGAGGAAGCGCACGAGCGCCGCTTCGGCGCCGAGGTGCGGGCGGGGAGGCCGTCCGGCCGGGCCACCGAGGAAACGCGCCTGGTACTCCGAGCCGTCGAGCGCGAGCTCGGGTGCGCCGACCACGTAGATCGCGTCGCCTTCCTGCCAGCCGGCCGGGACGAGCCGGACGTCTTGGACGAGCCCGACGCAGCCGACGACCGGCGTGGGGTGGATCGCGACGCCGTCGGTCTCGTTGTAGAGCGAGACGTTGCCCGAAACGACGGGGAGGCCGAGCGCCTCACAGGCGAGCGACATGCCCTCGAT
>JAICVP010000088.1 GCA_025935275.1 Thermoleophilia bacterium | reverse complement strand
CTCGACGCGCCGCCGCACGCACGGCTGGGGCGCGGTCACCGCGGCCGCGCTCGCCTCGATCGCCCTCTCGGGCCAGCTCCACCTCGCGCTCGGCGCGATCCCGTTCGTGCTCGCCTACGCACTGGTGCGCCGCGGGCGGATTCCGCTGTTCTGGACCGTGGGCGGCGCGCTCGTCGCCGCTGCCGTTGGTCTCGTCGTCCGCTACACGCTCATCTCCGGGTCGGCTGAGGATCAGGGGCGCTCGCTCGCCGACGTGCGCAAGTTCCAGGCCGAATGGGCGGACCTCTTCAACCGCTGGCACCGGCCCGGAAGCGAAGAGTTCGTCTACTTCGGGTGGCTCACGCCCGTCCTGGCGATCGTCGGTCTCATCGTCCTCTGGCGCGGGCGGCGCTGGCTCGCTGTGCTGCTCGGCTTAGCGGCGATCCTCCCGATCCTGCTCGCACTCGGGACGAACCTCCCGACCTACTCGGCGCTCTGGCACGCGATTCCGCCGCTTCGGTACCCGCGCGTGCCCGAACGCTTCATGCCGATCGCCGACCTCGCGCTCGCAGCGCTCCTCGCCTTCGCCGTCGCGGAGCTGGTGCGACGGGCCGGGCGGCGGGGGCTTGCGGCGGCGGCCGGGCTGCTCGTCCTCGTGGCGCTCGACCTCGGCGTTCAGCCGGTCTCGGCGACCGCGGCCGATCCCGACAACCCCGCCTACGCCGCGCTCGAGCCCGGCCGGATCCTCGACCTCCCGCTCTTCGACCCGGGGATCCACTACGGCAGCGTCTACGACTATTACGAGCTCCAGGCCCCGCGCGAACGTCCGCAGGGCTACAACACACTGGCGCCGCGGCGCGCCTATTCGTTCGCCTTCACGTACAACCGGATCGGCTGCGGGATCTGGGAGCCCCGCGATGCGGCGACGCTCGAGCGGCTCGGCGTCACGAACGTCCTCCTCCACGCAGGCGTGTACGAGCAGGCCGGCGACCGGTCGGCGTGGTTCGCGTGGCGGGGACTCGAGGAGGCCGGCTGGGCCCCGGACGCCCGGGGAGGGGCGATCACGCTGTTCACCCGCGGCTCCTCGTCGGCCCCGCCTCCTTTCGCAGAACCTGCCCGGACGCAGCCCGTGCTCTGCCGGGGCTGGCGCGACGGCGTCATGATCGAGCTGCAAGCTCCGCTCTGGCTCTACGGCGACGAACTGTCGCGGCTCGCGTACTCCTCGGCAGAGCCGATTCGCGTGACGATCTCGGTCGACGGCGAGGAGGTGGCGGACACGCTCGTCGACGGGGAAGGAGTCTCGACCCTCCAGCTCGAGGCGGGCCGTTGGCATGCGGTGGTGTTCGAGGCGTCGAGGCCGGGCCTGCGCCTCGACGACGTGCGCTGACTACATCCCCATCGCGTGGTAGCCGGAGTCGACGTAGAGCGTCGTGCCGGTGATGTTGTCCGCCTCGTCGGAGAGGAGAAATGCGGCCGCGGCGCCCACGTCGTCGGAGTCGATCGGCCGGTGGAGCGGCGCGCGCTCCTCCACGATCGCCTCCATCGTCGGGAAGCCCGCGATCGAGCGGGCGGCCAGCGTCCGGACGGGGCCCGCCGAGACGGCGTTCACGCGGATGTTCTTCTGCCCGAGGTCCCAGGCGAGGTAGCGCACCGACGCGTCGAGCGCGGCCTTGGCCACGCCCATGACGTTGTAGTGCGGCACCGCGCGCTCGCCGCCCAGGTAGGTCATAGTGAGGATGGAGCCGCCGCCCGCCGCCTCCATCAGCGGCTCGGCATGGCGGGAAGCCGCCACGAGCGAGTAGGCGGAGACGTCGAGCGCGAGCCAGAAGCGGTCGCGAGGCGTGTCCGTGAACCGGCCCTCGAGGTCACGGGCGTCGGCAAAGGCGACCGAGTGGACGAGCAGGTCGAGTTGTCCGCCGAAGGCCTCCCCCACCTCCGCGAACACGCGCTCGAGCCCCTCGTCCGAGCGCACGTCGCACTCGGTGACGAGCGGGCTGGAGACCGACTCCGCCAGTTCGCGGACGCCCTTCTCGATGCGCTCGCCCTGGTAGGTGAAGGCGAGGCTCGCGCCGCCGTCGGCGAGCTTCTGTGCGATCGCCCAGGCGATCGAGCGGCGGTTGGCCACCCCGAGAACGAGCCCGCGCTTGCCGGTGAAATCAGCCAAGGCGCCGGGAGTCTATTGTCGCTCCGTGCGACTCGCAGTCATCACGGGAGGATCGAGCGGCATCGGTGCTGCGACCGCGCGTCTGCTCACCGCGCGCGGCTGGCAGTGCGTCCTCCTCGCCCGCGGCGCAGAGCTTCTGGAGAAAGTCGCAGCGGAGATCCAGGCCGAGGCCGAGGTGTGCGACGTCTCCGACCGCGCGCAGGTGGACGAGGTCGCCGCGCGGATCGCCGAGCGCCACCCAGCCGTGGGGCTCCTCGTGAACAACGCGGGCTACACGGGCCGGCGCGGGTTTCTCGAGCTCCAGCCCGAGGAGATCGAGAACATCGTCGACACCGTCTACCTCGGAAGCGTCTGGTGCACGCGGGCGTTTCTCCCCCTGCTCGAGGCCGCACGGCCCGCCGACGTCGTCAATGTCGTCTCGGTCGCGGGCACGTTCGCGCATGGAGCCTCGGGCCCCTATTCGGCGTCGAAGCACGCGCAGCTCGCGTTCTCCCGCAGCATCCGCACGGAGCTCGCGGGCCGGGGCGTCCGCGTGCACACCGTGAACCCGGGGCCCGTGGAGACGCCCGGCTTCCCGCAGCGGCACCTCCTGTCGCGCCGCGTGGGCAGTCGCCTCGTGCTCCAGCCCGAACGGATCGCAGAGACGATCGTGCGCGCCGTGGAGCGCGACCGCGCGGAGGTCGTCGTGCCACGCTATCTGCGCGTCGCGGGAGCCGTCCAGGCGCTGGCTCCCGGCACCATCGCGCGGCTCGCTACCCGAGCGCGCGGGCGACTCTGAGTCCCGCGAAGCCGAGCGCCGCACCCCCGAGGGCGTCCAGCACGTAGTGGTTCGCGGTTCCCAGGATGACGAAGGCCACTGCGGGCGGATAGACCGGCGCGAGGGCGCGGGCGAGCGGCGAGCGGCTCGTTTCGGCGATCCCGGCTGCGGTCACGACCGCGTAGGCGATGTGGATGCTCGGCATGGCCGCAAGCGGGTCGTAGAGCCGGGCGATGAGCCCCTCGTCGAGGTCGAACCCGGAGACGTCGGCGATCGTGTCGACGAACTGGTCGAGCGTCCGCGGCGGTGCGGCCGGGAAGAGCAGGAAGACCGGTTGGGCCCCGAGCGTGGCCAGCGCGGCCGCCCGCCGGAAACGGTGGAACTCGGAATCGCGGCGCCGGTAGAGCCGCATCAGCCAGCCGACGGTGAGCCCGACGTTCAGGGTCACGTAGGCGACGTTCAGGACCGCGACGAAGCGACGTCTGGGCAGGAGGATCGCCTGCAGCTGGGGCTCGACGTGGATGCCGAGCCGCTGTTCGAGAGCAACGATCCGCTCGGCGTTTCGCGCCGCCTTGCGCCTGCCCTCGTCGTTCACGACGAGATGACGCACCGCGAGATAGGCGGCGTAGACGCCCAGGCCGATCGCGACCTCGCGCCGGCCCGAGAACCGCCGCCTCATCCTCCACTCCCCATCGCAGCCGACATACTTATCCACGCATGGGGACCACGTGGCGCCGCACACTCGTCCGACTCCTGATCGGCACGGGGGCCACGGTTGCCTTTCTCGTGCTCTTCCTTCGCGAGGTGGACCTCTCCGAGGCCTGGAAGACGATGTCCTCGCTCCCCTACTGGACCTTGCTGGCCTGCCTCGGCCTCATCGCGGCGAACGTCTTCTTCATGACGCTCCGCTGGAAGTACCTGCTGGCCGGCGCCGGCTACCGCGTGGAGAAGGGCAAGCTCTTCTCCACGATCGCGGTCGGCCGCGGCGCGAACAACCTGCTGCCTGCGCGCGGAGGCGACCTCCTCAGGATCGAGTCGCTGCGGGAGCGAAACGTGCCCGTGTTCGTGAGCGCGGGCACGCTCTTCGCGGAGCGGCTGCTCGACGGCGTCGTGCTCTCGGTCTGGATCGTCCTCGGCGCGCTGCTGATCGGCGAAGGCGGCCCGGTGCTGCTCACGGGGATCGCGCTCTGCGCCGGCACAGCCCTCGGCGTCTTCCTCGTCCGCTTCGCCACGCAGGACCCCGAGCGCGCCGAGCGCTTCGTCTTCCGGCTGACGAAGTTCCTGCCGGCCCGCTGGCACACGCGGGTCGCGCGGGCGGCCGCGTACTTCGTCGACGGGCTCGGTGCGTTCAGAGGGAGGCGCCGCGTCTTCCTCATCTTCGCGACGTCCGTGGCGATGTGGCTCGCCGACGTGGCCATGTACATCGTCGTCGGGCGTGCGTACGACATCGAGATCGGAGTCGGCGGCTTCTTCCTCCTCGAGGGAATCGGGAACCTCGCCCTCGCCGTTCCCGCAACCGCCGCGGGTATCGGCACGTTCGACTACCTCACGCTGATCGCCGCGAAGGGCATCGACGTCCCGACCGACAAGGCCACCGCCTACGTGCTGACGATGCACGCCCTCACGGTCATCCCGATCACCGTGCTCGGCGCAGCGCTCGTGCGTCCAGCCTTCCCGCGCCTCTTCCGGCGCCAGGAGACGATCGAAGAACTCGGCTAAGGCACGGAGCGCTAGCTCCGTGCGCTGCTCCGCGCGGTCTCGTACTCCTTCGCGAGGAAGGGGATCTCTTCGGGCTTCTCCCCGGCGACCGACCGCGCCTCGGCGAGCTTCGCGGCCCGCGCCGGGGGATCCGCGAGCCGGGGGTCGACCGGCCGGCCGAGCGCACGCGACGACTCGAGCTCGGCGGCGAACGCGGCGGGATGCGGCTCGCGCCCCTCGGAGAGCTCGTGGGCGACGAACTGACCGGCGGTGAGCGCCGTGGTCTTCTTCAGCCGCTCCAGAACCGCGTTCTCGAGGCCTTCATGGGGCGGCGGCATCGTGTCCGCGAAGACCAGGACGACCTCGGTGCGCCCGCGGACCAGCGGATCGTAAGCGAGCGTGACCGGCAGGATCCGCTCCGGCTTGCCGCGGCGGACGAGCGCGTCGAGCCCGCGCCGCAGGGGACCGATTTCCCCGTCCGGAGACGGTCGCCCCTCCGGGAACACGAGGAGCGACTTTCCGGCGCGCATGAGGCCGACGAGCTCGCGGAAGTCGGCGGTCGCCCTGGTCGCGCGCGCGCTCCAGAACCTGTCGGGGCCCTCGCCGCGCGACACCGGCTCCCACAGGAGGTCTGCGTACTCGCCGCGGAGCGCGTCTTCCGCGCGGGCGGATCCGGCAAGCCCGCGCGCCCGCAGCGGTGCCAGCAGGCGCTCGGGCACCACCTCGGCCGCCGGTCGGTCGCGCGACCCGTCGAGAACCTCGAAGAGCCGCGCTGTGCTCGCGCTCGAGATCGGATGCACGGCGACGCGCGGGAGAAAGCGGCCGACGGACACGGGAAAGAGGAGCCGGCGCGCCCGCGGGGACAGCTCGGGTGGAAAGCCCGCGAAGAAGCCGCGCAGGAACATGTCGTCGCGGGCGGCGAAATGCATCCCCTCCCCCCGGTGCTTCCAGAGCGACGCCCGGAAGTAGAGCTCCGGCGCGACGACCGGCACGTCGGTCTCCTTGCGGTGCGTGACGGCGATCAGGGTCCCGGGCCGGAGCCGGAAGGACTTGGGCCCGACATAGCGCACCCGGAAGGCGCTTCGGGAGTAGGCGCGCATGCCAATGCCGACAGCGTCGTAGAGCGGACCCACGCCGATAGCATGGCTGCATGGCCCGCCTCGCGCTCGGCGATCCCGCTCCAGCATTCGATCTTCCGGGCGTGGACGGCACCTTGCACTCGACTGAGGACTACGCCGGGAAGCCGCTCGTAGTGGTGTTCTCGTGCGTCCACTGCCCCTACGTGGTCGCCTGGGAAGACCGGCTGAACGACGTCGCCCGCGACTACGACGGTAGCGCCGGCCTGGTCGCTGTCAACTCGAACGCCGGCTACCTCGGCGACTCCGTGGACGACATGGAGGCACGCGCACGGGAGAAGGGCTTCGTCTTCCCGTTCCTCTACGACGAGAGCCAGGACATAGCCGAGGCCTACGGCGCCTCGCGGACGCCCGAGGTCTTCCTCTTCGACGGCGAGCACCGCCTCGTCTACCACGGCACTCCGGACTCGGATCATCAGGACCCGGGCGGTGCCGACCCCTATCTTCGCGACGCGCTGGACGCCGTGCTCGCCGGCGACACGCCCGAGGTCCAGGACGTGCCGGCCGTCGGCTGCACCATCAAGTGGCGGCGCTAGCGCTCAGCTAGAGCGCTCCCGTTCGACCAGCCGAAGCGCCTCTTCCCGCGTCGAGATCGTGCCGGCGGCGCGCTCCTCGGCGACGAGGTCGAGCAGCCGTCCGATTTCCGGGCCCGGCTCGAGCCCCAGCTCGTCGCCGCGGAGGAGCGGCTCCTTCGGCTCGGCTACTCGGGCCGCCTGCACCGCCGCGTAGAGATCCTCGGCGCCGAGAAACGCGAGCGCGGTCAGCGCCCACGGCTCGGTCGCCCGCCGGAACCGGTGGATGGTGCGCGGCGAATCGTCCTCCGGCCGCTCGGCCCGCAGAAGCGTGCGCGCCAGCCGCCTGAGCTCGTTGGAGACCGGGAAGCGCCCGAGGTTCTCGCCGAAGACGACGACCAGGAGATAACCAGGCGTGTCGGCCATGTCCACCGACCCGAGCCGCTCCAGGCTTCCGCCGAGCGGGGCGAGGAGGCCCAGCTCGTCCGCCCGTTCGAACCCGGAAGGCGAGAGGCGCTCCAGCTCCCCGACGATTCGCTCGCCGGCCGGGTCCGCGACAAGGCCCGCGTGGCGGCGCACGAGCTCCTCGGTGGGCCCGTCCAGCGCGAAGCCGAGCTCGTCCTCGAGTCGCACCGCACGCAGGAGCCGGAGGGGGTCGTCCTCGAAGATCGAGCTCGAAACCGCGCGAAGGGTCCGCGCTTCGAGGTCCGCACGGCCTGCGAGCGGATCGACGTAGTCGCCTCCGGCCACGGGCTGCGCGATGGCGTTGATCGTGAAGTCGCGCGTGTGCAGGTCGTCCTCGATCGGGCCGTCGAGGGGCGTGAAGTCCACCGTCGTGCCGTCCCTGAAGGCGACTCGCCAGGCGCCGTGCTTCTCGGAGAGGGGGAAGACCGCGCCCTTCGAGAGACCCGCGTAGATGCGCGCGGCCACCTCGGGGTCCGGAATCGCGACGTCGACGTCGACGACCTGCCGCCCGAGGAGCTCGTCGCGCACCGCGCCGCCCACGACGTAGGCCTCGACGCCCGCCACGGCAGTGCGGATACGGCTATCCATCTACGAACCGCCTCTCCGCCCGACGCGGGTCGGAGACAAGGCCCGTCGTGATCTCGTAGTTGATCGTGCCGGCGTGGCGCGCATGCTCTTCGACAGCGAGGCCGTCGCCGATGAGCGTGACGGGAGCTCCTTCCGGCTCGTCGACCAGCTCGACCGCGAACGAGTCCATGGAGACGGTGCCGAGCACGCGGCGCCTCGTGCCAGCGACCAGAACCTCGGTGTCGGTCAGCGTGCGCCGAAACCCGTCGCCGTAGCCGACCGGTACGAGCCCGATGCGGGTCTCGTGTTCGGCCACGAAGCGGCGCCCGTAGCCGGTGCTGTCTCCCCGCCCGAGAACCTTTGCCTGCGCGACGTAGCTCCGCCAGGAGAGAACCGGCTCCAGACCGTACTCCTTGGGATCGCGCCCGAATGGCGAGAGACCGTAGAGCGCGACACCGCAGCGCACGGCGTCGAGGCGGGACTCCGGGATGGAGAGCGTGGCCGCGCTGTTCGCGATGTGACGGGTCGCACCGGGGAAGCGCTCCGCGACGGCTGCGAAGGCGTCGATCTGGGCCCGGGCGAACGCCGCGTCCGCCTCGTCGGCGGTGGCGAGGTGGCTCATCACCCCGACAACGCGCGCCGGGTCGATCTGGGCCGCGGCCCCGGGAGTCATGCCGAACCGGCCCATGCCCGTGTCCACCTTCACGTGCACGGAGAGGCCTTCGGGGATGCGCGGCGACGAAACGGCGATCTCGAGCCCGGCATCGCGCGCGATGCCTTCGTCCGCCTCGGAGAGCG
>JAICVP010000040.1 GCA_025935275.1 Thermoleophilia bacterium | reverse complement strand
GACGTCGAGGTCGGCGGCCAGGTGTATCGCGAGTCGGAGACCGAAGAGCCGGGCGAGGCCACGGTCACGACCGAGGTGGAGGGCTGGAAGATCGGGCTGACCGTCTGCTACGACCTGCGCTTTCCCGAGCTCTACCGCGTGCTCGCGGTTGAGGGCGCCGAGGTGATCACGGTTCCCGCGGCCTTCACGCTCTTCACCGGCAAGGATCACTGGGAGCTCCTCCTGCGGGCCCGGGCGGTGGAGAACCAGTGCTACGTCGTCGCTGCCGACCAGTGGGGCTCGTTCGCGGACGGCAAGGCGGCGTACGGGCGCTCGCTGATCGCTGACCCCTGGGGGGTCGTGCTCGCAGAGGCACCCGACGAGGACTGCGTCATCTCCGCCGAGATCGACCGGACGCGGATGGAGGACATCCGCCGCCGCCTGCCCTCGCTCGCCAACCGCCAGCCGGCGGCCTACCGCTCGCCGACGGGCGTTTGACCGTCGCAGCGGTCCTCTTCGACGTCGACTTCACCCTCGCCAAGCCTGGGCCCCTGCTCGGGCCGAGTGGCTATCACGACGCGGGCAGGCGATTCGGCCTCGAGCTCGACCCCGACCGCTATGCGGACGCCCGTGCGGCCGCCGTGCTCGACCTGAAGCAGCATCCAGAGCTCGAGCACGACGAAGAGGTCTGGCTGCGGTTCACGGAGGACATCGTCCGCGGCATGGGCGGGGAAGGTGATGAGTGCCGCTCGGTCGCGCAGGCGATCACCGACCGCTGGCTCGCCTCGGAGAACTTCGAGCTCTACGAGGACGTGTTGCCGGTGCTCGACCTCCTGCGCGACCGAGGCGTCAAGATCGGCCTCGTCTCGAACACGAGCCGCGACCTGAGCGCGTTCGTAGCCCACTTCAAGCTCCCCGTGGACGCCTGGGTCTGGTCGGGCAGCCACGGGAAGGTGAAGCCCAGCCCCACCATCTTCATGGCGGTCCTAGACGAGCTGGGCGTCGCGCCCGAGCAGGCGGTCATGGTCGGCGACTCCCTTCAGGACGACGTCGAGGGCGCTCGCGCGCTCGGGATGCGCGCCTATCTCGTCGACCGTGACGGGCGCACGGAGGTCGAGGACGCGATCCCGACGCTCCTGGCGCTTCCCGCGCTCATCGGGGTCGAAGCCGATGGCTGAGCGACCCCGCCTGCAGGTCGTCCCGAGCGTCGTCGAGGAGTCACTCGAGACTCCAGTGCGCGGGCTCATGTGGTCGCTCGGCCTCGGCGCGTTCGGCCTCGCCTGGTCGATAACCACGGTGGCCGCCTACCTTCCGCCCGTCCTGGGCGAGTTCACGCACTCGGCCACCTTGATCGGCCTCGTCCTCGCCGCCGAAGGGGTCTTCGCCTTCTTCATGCCGCTCTTCGTCGGGCCGATGAGCGACGCGACCCACCTGCCGCTTGGCCGCCGGAGGCCGTTCATGGTGCTCGCCCTCGTGCCCATGGCGGTCGCCCTCGCCGCGCTCCCCTTCATGCCCACCTTCGAGGCGACCGCGATCGCCCTGTTCGGGTTCTTCTTCGCCTACTACATCTACGAACCGCCCTACCGGGGCCTCTATCCGGATTTGGTGCCGGACAACTACTTCGGCCGGGCGCAGGGCGTGCAGCACGTTCTCCGCGGGACCGCGCTCGGCGCCGCGCTCGTCGGCGGCGGGTTCCTGCTGTCCGTCTGGGAGCCGTTCCCGTTCATCCTCGCGGCGGGAGTGACGCTGGTCGCCTGTGGTGCCGTGGTCCTGCTCGTCCACGAGCACGACGTGGAGCCGACGCGCTTCGAGCGCTTTCGCTCCATCCTCGCCGCGCCCTGGCACGTGGTTCGCCGCGAGAAGCACGTGCGTCGCTTCCTCATCGCGAACACCGCATGGGAGGCGACCTTCGCGGGGATGCGAACCTTCGTCGTCCTCTACATCATCGACGGCCTCGGGCAGCCGCTCTACGTCTCTTCGACGGTGCTCGGGGTGGTGGCGGGCGGCTATGTCCTCGCTGCGATCGCAGCCGGCCGGTTCGGAGACGAGTTCGGCGTCGGCAACGTCATCCTCGGGGCCTCGGTCGTGTACGGATTCGGGCTTCTGGTCGCGGGTTTTGCACAGACGTGGCACTGGTGGTACTACGCGCTGATCGCGCCGGTCGCCATGGCCGGGGGAGTCGTCATGACTCTCGCCTGGGCGCTCCTCTTCAAGGTCATGCCGGCGACCGATCGCGGCACGATCACCGGCCTCGCCACGACCACCAAGGGCATCGGGCTCGTCATCGGGCCGCTCGCAGCGGGAGCCGCGATCGACATCTTCCACGGCTACTTCCGCTCGACGGACGGGTACGGGGTCATCTGGCCGGTCGTGGCCATCCCGGTGCTCGCCGTCATCCCGCTCGTCGCTCTCCTCGCGGAGGCCGAGGGCAATCTCAGAGGCACGGGGAGGCGTCAGGCTTCATGAGCCCGAACCCCCAGACCTTGTCCCGGAAGACGTAGAAGGCGCTCGTCACCTTCTTCTCCGGAATGAGCAGCGCCTCGAAGCCGGTGCACTGGCGCTTGTCGAGCGACCCGTAGATCCGCGCCACATCGGAGGCGTCCGCGGCGAGGAAGAGCCCGTCGGAGGTCTTCCATCCGGTCGGCCGCCACACCGTGAAAGCCTGCACGACCTTGCCCTTGTCGAACATCACGCCCGTGCCCTGGGGGTCGAAGGGCTTGTAGTTGAAGTACCAGGTGGGGACCTGACAGTCCTTGCAGACGCCGTGCTGCTCGCCCCAGGCGGCGAGCACTTCTTCCTGCGTCATCCCCAGGCGCACTCCCCCGAGCGACTCACCTGGGACGAAGACGCCAGCGCGCGGCGGGGCGTAGGCGGCCGGGACGACGGCGAGCGCGAGGCAGCCCGCGACTAGCGCGCCAAGAGCGCGGGGCCCCACGACGCGAGGGGGGAGATGTCGCCGTCGCGCCCGTTCAGGTTGCGGTACCCGAGGGCGTGCTCGGCCTGCATCATCTTGTGGATCTGGGTCGTGCCCTCGTAAATGATCGGGGCGCGCGCGTTGCGGAAGTAGCGCTCGATGCCGTACTCGGCGGAGTAGCCGTAGGCGCCGTGGACCTGGATGGCGAGGTGCGCTGCGCGGAAGGCCGACTCGGTCGCGTGCCACTTGGCCAGGCTCGTCTCGCGGGTGTTGCGGACGCCCTTGTCCTTCAGCCAGGCGGCCTGCATGACGAGGAGCTTGGACGTCTCGTAGCCGAGCACCATCTCCGCGATCATGTCCTGGACGAACTGGTACTTCCCGATCGGCTGGCCGAAGGTCTCCCGCTCGCGGGCGTAGGCCACGGACTGCTCGAGGCAGCCGCGGACGACTCCGCAGGCGCCGGCGGCGACGGTGAAGCGGCCCTGGTCGAGGCCGTACATGGCGATCTCGAAGCCCTGGCCCTCCTCGCCGACCAGGTTCTCGGCGGGCACCTCGACGTTCTCGAAGAAGAGCTCGCCGGTCGACCCGGCCCAGATGCCGAGCTTGTTCTCGGTGTCCTGGGTGGTCACGCCTGGCCACTCCCGCTCGACGATGAACGCGGAGATCCCGCGGTGCTTCGCGTCGGCATCGGTCTTCGCGAAGACGAGCGCGTGGTCGGCGACGCTCGCATAGGAGATCCAGTTCTTCTGGCCGTTGAGGATGTAGGTGTCGCCCTCGCGACGCGCGTTCGTGAGCATCCCCGCGACGTCGGAGCCGGCCGCGGGCTCGGTGAGCCCGAAGCAGGCGAGCTTGTCGCCGCGCGCCTGCGGCGCGAGGTAGCGCTGCTTCTGCTCCTCGTCGGCGTAGCGGAGGAGCGTCAGCGAGTTGAGTCCGACATGCACGGAGATGAGCGTGCGGAAGGCGGCCTCGCCCCGCTCGATTTCCTCGCAGACGAGCGCCTCGGAGACGAAGTCGAGCCCGGCGCCTCCGTATTCCTCGGGAATGACGATTCCGAGCAGGCCGAGCTCGGCCATGCCCGCGATCGCCTCCATGTCGAGGTGGTGGTTGATGTCGTTCTCGATCGCGTTCGGGAGGACGCGCTCGTCCACGAACTGCCGCACGGTCGCCTGCACCTCGCGCTGCTCCGGGGTGAGCTCGAAATCCACGGCGATTAGTCTAAGTCGCGTGGGTCTCGCCGCGCTGTTTCAGGTCGCTCTCGCGCTCACCTCGGGCGGGGCCCAGCCGCCGTCCGAGCTCGCAACGCTGACCCCGAGGCAGAAGGCGGCACTGGTCGTTGTCTCGGGCCTGCCGGCGCCCAAGGGCGTCGGGGGCGTCATCGTCCAGGAGTGGAGCCGCGGCGAGCCGCGCCCGCGGAACGCGATCGTTTTCGTCGACCAGGAAGGCGGAAGCGCGAGCACCTTCGACGAGCTGCCGCCCGGAGCCGCTGCCTCCTCCTTCCGGACTCCGGGCCAGGCGCTCGCCGCCGGGAAGGCGACCGGCACGGCCCTCGACCGTGCCGGAGTGGACGTCGATCTTGCGCCCGTCCTGGACCTCGCCGGCGGCCCGCTCGGCTCGCGTCATTTCCCGTCTCCGGCCGAAGGTCTTGCGTTTGCGCGGGGGCTTCGGGCGGGTGGCACGGTTGCGTGCCCGAAGCACTTCCCCGGCCTGGGCTCCGCGGGAATGTCCACCGACGAGGACCCGCACGTGCGCGCCAGGCTCCTGCCCGCCGAGGTGGATGCCTTCCGAACGGCAGTCGCCGGCGGTGCCGACTGCGTGATGGTCGGCCACGCTTTCTACGCGCGCTTCGGGCTGGACCGAAGAGCGTCGTTCAATCCGGCGGCCTACCGGCTTCTGCGCCGCCTCGGTTTCCGCGGAGTGGCGATCACGGACTCGGTGTCCGTCTTCGGAAGCGACCCGGCCGTCACGTCGGCCAAACGCGCGGTCCGCGCAGGGGCGGACCTCGTTCTCCTCACCAACGGGCCCGATGCCAGACGCGTCGTCGAAGCCCTCGTTCCGCTCGCCCGGCGCGGCGTTCTCGACCAGCACGTACGCCGCATTCTCGCGTTCAGGCACCGGTTAGGACTTCGTGAAGTGCCTTGAGCCGCGGCGCCGGGAGTGCTTTCCTGGGCTCGTGAGGCGAACCCTCCTCGTCTCGATCCTCCTCGTCGCCCTCGCCTGGGTGGTCCCCGCGACCGCGTCGGCGGCCCTCACGGCGACACAGATCCGCATCGGCAACCATCCGGCGTTCGTCCGCGTGGTCGTGGACTTCTCGGGCGGAACACTGCACCGGGGCGACACGGAGTCGCCCGATCCCCAGCCCATGGACGGCCGCGCCCGCGTCCGCGTCACGCACGCCGGCGTCTCGTCGGTTGCTCCCGCGGTGACCGCGGAGCACATGACTGCCCGGATCGTGGAGCGCTCGGGCTCCATCGTCCTGCGCCTGACGTTCAGGAAGCACCGTTTCAAGTACCTGGAGCACGGAGTGCTGCACTCCCCGGAGCGCCTGGTCGTCGACCTCTGGAAGGCGCGGCCGCCCTCGGACGCGGCCGAGTTCCTGACGGCTCCGCAGGGGGCCTGCCTCACGATCGAGAACCTCGACGCATTCGACGGTCGCGTCTCGGCTAACGGGACGGAGAGCGACCTCTTCGAGCACATGTTCCAGGCCGACGTGCGGAACGAGAAGGGCCGCGTCGTCGGATTGCGGCCCGTGACCGCTTCCGGAGGGCACTGGCACCGGACCGTGCCGTACACGGTGAGCGCGTCGCAGCGGGGGACCTTCGAGGTCGTGGACTTCTCGGAGCAGGACGGATCGCTCAGCTGCATCGCCCAGATTCGCGTGCCTCTCGCGCCCGCTCCGTAGGCGTCGGGCCGCCGAGCGGCGGTTGCTAGAGTCGTGGCCTTCGATGAGGGCGGAGGCCGGCGTCGGTTCGGTCCGCAAGGGCCGGAGGTCCCCTGCGCGGCGGGATCGTCTTGCCGTGGTCCGGCGCAGGTGGAAGACGATCGTCGCCGCGCTAGGAGTCCTCCTTCTTGCCGTCGTGCTCTTCGGCTTCGCCTATGCGGGGAATCCCGACGTGGTGGCCGAGGGCGTCACGGTCTCCGGCCAGGACGTCGGGGGTCTCTCCGCTCCCGAAGCTCGGGCCAGGCTCGATGCGCGGGCGCACGCGCTCGCGACCGAGCCGGTCGTCTTCACGGGAGCGGGCCGCCGCTGGTCGATCGCGCCCGCGCAGCTCGCCGTGCGCAGCGACTGGGCAGGCGCGGCGGCGGAGGCACTCGACCGCGGCGACGGCACCGCCCCGTTCCGCGGGCTCAAGCGGGTGCAGCTACGTCTTTTCGGCTCGGAGGTCGAGCCGGCCGCGCGCGCCGACTCGGCTGCACTCGAGCGCCAGCTGCGCGTGATCGCCAAGCAGGTCGAGGTGGACGGGCGCGAGGCCGCCATCGTCCTGCGGAACGGCCAGCCCGTCTTGATCCCCGGCGAGGCGAGCCGGAACCTCGAGACCGAGTCTGCCGGCGCGACGATGGTCGCCGCGCTCGCTTCGCTGCAGCGGGAAGGGCCGGTCGCCCTGCCCATCAAGACCACGCCTCCGGCGGTCGGCCAGGACGCCTTGCGGGCGGTGGCCCAGCAGGTCCGGGTCGCGCTCTCGGGCCCGGTCACTTTCGTCTACAAGGGCGTGCACCTGACGGTGACGCCCGAGCAGATGGCGTCGTTCCTGGAGCTCCCGCACGACGGAGAGCGCGCGCTGGCGATCGGCGGCCCTGACGCCAAGGAGTACTTCGACAACCTAAGCCGCGCCGTCGCGCGCGCCCCGCGCGAGGTCGACTTCACTGTCGACGACGCCGGCAAGGCGCACGTGATCCCGTCACGGGACGGCCGCAAGCTCGACGTCGAGGCGACGGAGCAGGCTCTGCTCGCCGCCGCGCTGCGGACGGTCAACCGCACCGCGCAGATCGTCGTCGTCGCCGCGGAGCCCAAGCTCTCGACGGAGAAGGCGAAGACCCTGGGCATCACCGGTCTCGTCGGGCGCTACACGACCTTCTACGGCGGCGACGCAAACCGCATCCACAACGTGCAGCTCGTCGCGCAGCTGATCGACCGGCACATGATCGCGCCCCATTCGACGTTCTCCTTCAACCAGACGACCGGCGAACGGAACGCGGCCCAGGGCTTTCTCGAGGCGCCGGTGATCATCAACGGTGAGCTCAAGACCGGGCTCGGCGGGGGCGTCTGCCAGGTCTCGACGACGGTCTTCAACGCGGCCTTCGAGGCGGGGCTTCCGATCACCTCACGGACGAACCACGCCCTCTACATCGACCACTATCCGCTCGGCCGCGACGCAACGGTCAACTACCCCGACACCGACCTCACGTTCCAGAACGACTCGGACCAATGGATTCTCCTGCGCACGATCGTGGGCTCCTCGTCGCTCACCGTGCGGCTCTTCGGGACGCCGCTCCATCGCCGCGTCGAGTCCCAGACGACGCCGCTCGAAGAGACGGGGCCCCCGCCGCTGAAGCGCGAGCCCGACCCCGATCTCTACGTGGGACAGAAGGTCGTAGAGGAGTATGGCCAGCCCTCGCGCTCGGTCTCGGTGCGCCGGCTGGTCTACGACGCGAAGGGCAAGCTCCTCTTCGACACCACCTGGAACTCGAACTATCTCGCCGAGCCCAAGGTCGTGCGGGTCGGGACGAAGCCGGTGCCGGTCGAGTCGACCCCGCCGGCCACCACGCAGACCGCAACGACCACCGGCACGACGACGTCGAGCGGCACGACCACCGGCCACAAGCCCTAGCCGCGTTCGGCCTCGGCGATCCCTTCGGCCAGCCAGGCCGGCATCCGCGTCGGGCGCAGCGTCGTCGCATCGACACAGGCATGGCCCGTCCAGCCCTCGGCGATCTTCGCCTGAGGCTCGTCGACGCGCTCGAGCACGTACTCGAAGCGGAACCGGGCTCCGCGCAGATGCGTGACGCGCGTGTGGATCCGTAGTTCGTCGTCGAAGCCGCATGGCGCCAGATAGCGGACGTAGGCCTCGATCGTGAGCGCCTCGACGCCCTGTTCGATCAGCCCCCGGTAGCCGCCGGGGAAGCGCGCGAGGTACGAGACACGCGCGACCTCGAACCAGTTCAGGTAGACGGCGTTGTTGGCGATTCCCTGCGCGTCGGTTTCGCTGAAGCGCACGCGCAGGTCGACGGAGAAGTGGTAGCCGTCCATGGGCCGGGAACTTTCTCAGCCCTCTGCCTGTCGAAGCAAGCGTCACCAAGGAGGCAGAGATGAAGAAGCTCGCGCTGCTCGTCCCAATCGTCCTCGCGCTCGCGGTGAGCGCATGCAATTCCGGCTCGGAGAGCTCGGAGAGCTCGGCCGGCTCGACCGGCGGCGGAGGAGTGGAGGTCTCGGAAGGATCCGCCGACGCGAGCGCTGGTGGCGGCGGCTCCAAGGGGAGCGGCGACCAGCTGATCTCTTCTCAGGTTCCGCAGGTCGGGCCGCAGATCGTGAAGACGGCGACTCTCCAGCTCGGGATCGGGCACGGCAGCTTCGACGACAAGGCGGCCGAGGCGCACGTCGTGGCCGATTCGCTCGGCGGCTTCGTGGTCGAGTCGTTTGCCTCTCAGGGGAGCGGCAAGCGCATTGCCGAGGGCTCGCTCGTCATGCGAATTCCCGCGGAGAGCTACGACACGGCGCTCTCACGGCTGCGCGGACTCGGCAAGGTCGAGCGCCTGGAGGAGAGCGGCCAGGACGTTTCGAAAGAGTTCGTCGATCTGAACGCGCGGATCCGTCAGCTGCGCGCGGTCGAGGCCCAGCTGCTCGAGCTTCTGCAGCGCGCGGACGACGTCCCTGCGGCGCTCGCCGTCCAGACCCAGCTCTCCCAGGTGCAGCTCGATCTCGAGCAGGCGCGCGGCCGGCTGCAGTACCTCGAGAACCGCGTCGCCTTCGCGACGATCTCGCTGAGCATGCACGAGCTCGTCGCCGTCCCGCCGAATGGCGGCGGCTTCAGCATCGTGGACGCGTGGGCGACCGCGGGCTCCGCGTTTCTCACCGTCGTCGGCTGGATCTTCATCGGGATCGCCGTCGCCGCGCCCATTCTGATCCTGCTCGGTCTCGGCTTCCTCGCCGGCCGCGAGGTCAGAAAGCGCCTGGCTCACGCTTAGCTCGAGAGCCTGTGCGGGTAAGGTCCCTGGAGAAAGCGAACGGAGGGATCTGATGGCAAGCAACAAGCCAAATGACAGCGGAACGTTCAATCGGCTTGCCGGCCGCGGCGAGGAAGCCGTGACCAAGCTCGTCGAGGAGCTGAGCAAGAACCCGCGCGTGACCGACGCCCTCGGCAGGGTCATGGACGCGAAGACGAGGATCGACCAGAGCGCGCGCGGCGCAGTCGCGCAGGCTGGGCTCGCCGCTGCGGACGAGCTCAAGGAGCTCCGCAAGCAGATCGAGCGGCTCGAGCGCAGGCTGGCGAAGCTCGAGTCGAACGAAGCGAAGTCCGCCGCCAAGAAGACGACGGCGAAGAAGTCCGAGACGAAGACCACCCCGACGGCGAAGAAGAGCACGACGACCAAGGAAGCCGCCGACAAGGCACCGTCGCCGGCTCCGGGCCGCTCGATCGGCGGCGGCTCGGGTCGCGGGTCGAGCGCTTCCTAGGGCCGTGCAGCGGGCTGTCCGTGCGACGCGCCTCCTGACGCGCGACGGCAGGATCCCACGGCCGCTGCGCGGTCTCGCGCTGTTCGGCTTGCTTCCGGTTCCCGGTCCGCTCGACGAGGCCGTGCTGCTGCTCGTCGCGGGCCTTCTCTGGGTCTTCTACCGAGACGAGCTCGCTGCCGCCTGGGCGCAGGCGGCCTAGGCGGGAACGCACAGGCGAAGAGCCTCGGGGACGACCTGGAAGGTCACGGGTGTCGTCCCGGGCTGTTCGCCGTCGAGCTCGACGGGAAGAGGCGTCTCCGCGTCCACACGCACGGTCGGCCCTCGGAGCTCTTCCGCCTTCGGATGCGGGAGATGCGTTCCCCGGTAGATCTTCGGCAGCGTCTGGACGAGGTCGCGCTTCGTCACGTCCCCGATGAGGAGGACATCGAAGAGGCCATCGTCGGGCTTCGCGTTCGGGGTCATGTGCATCCCGCCGCCGAGCCATTCGCAGTTGGCCACGATGACGTCGAGCATGCTGCCCTCGCGGTGCTGGTCGCCCACGTCCACGGAGACGTCGACGTTGCGCCAGCGGGCGAAGACGGCCAGGGTGGCCCACAGGAACGAGGCTTTCCCACCGAGCGCCTTCGAGGTCGAGTTCGCCCGCATCGCCACCGCGCCGCTCATGCCCGCGCTTGCGACGTTGACGAAGTACGCGCGGCCGGCTGACCCGTCCCAGGCGCGATAGTCGACTCTGCCCGCGTCGATCACGCGCACCGCGCCGTCCCGCGCGACCGCGATCGCGTCGTCCACCTTCGTCGGGATCTTGAACGTGCGCACGAAATCGGTTCCGGTGCCGCGTGGGATGACCGCGAGCTCGATCTCTTTGCCCACGCCGATCGAGAGGAGCCCGTTCACGGCCTCGTTCACGGTTCCGTCCCCGCCGACGACCACCACGCGCTTCGCTCCCATGGCGGCCGCGCGCTCAGCGGCTATGGCGATCCCGCCGGGCCCCTCGCTGAAGAGCGCCTCCCCGTCCAGCCCGGCCGCGGCTGCGCGGTGCGCGATCTCGGGCCAGGCCCGCCCGGTCGAGCCGTTGGCGGAGGCCGGGTTGACCAGGAAGACGGTGTCGGTCAACCGGTGACCGTGCCGAGCGCGAGCTCGGTCATCTGGTCGACGGCCGCCTTCATCTCCTCGTCGGAGATGCGCACGAACTCGCCTTCGACCACGACGTCGCTGACCGTCAGCAGGCAGCCCGCCTTGAAGCCCCGCAGGGCGCCGAGCGTGAAGAGGACGGCGGCCTCCATCTCGACGGCGAGGATGCCGCGCTCGGACCAGCGCTTGGCCCGGTCCTTGTCAGGGTCGTAGAAGATGTCGCTCGAGACGATCGGTCCGACGCGCACGGGCTTGCCGAGCTCCTTCGCCGCGTGGACGGCCCCGTGGACGAGCTCCCAGTCGGCGGTTGGCGTATGGGCCTCGCCGGCCAGGTAGTGCACGGCGGTGGAGTCCTGCGCGATGGCCGACACCGCGACGATCAGGTCGCCGAGCTTCAGGTCGGGCTGCAGGCCCCCGCACGTGCCGATCCGGAGGATGCGCTTGACCCCGAGCATGTGCAGCTCCTCGATCACGATCGCTGCGGACGGGCACCCCATTCCGGTCGACTGCACCGAGACCGGCTTGCCGTTGAACGTGCCCGTGTAGCCGAGCATCCCGCGCTCCCAGTTCTTCTGCTCGGCGCCTTCCAGGAAGTTCTCCGCGATGTACTTGGCGCGCAGAGGGTCGCCCGGGACGAGGCACGCCTCCGCGTAGTCGCCTTTCTCAGCTCTGACATGTATGGGCATGCGGGTTATCGTCCCCGGCAATGCCGCGCCTGGTCAAGCGGCCTTCGCTCGAGGAGATCCTCGAGTTCTGCGGGCGGGAACCGATCGAACGAGTCTTCCTGGAGGACGTGGCGCGCCGCGGCCTCGGGCGCTTCGTCGCTCTGCGTGAAGGGGGCGAGCTCGTGGCCGTCTGTCACCTCGGTGCAAATCTCGTGCCTTCCGGCGAGGGGGCCGGAGCATTCGCGAAGGTCGCGGCGCGCTCGCGGCCTCGCATGCTGATCGGTGACGAGCGCGCGGTCACCGACCTCTGGGAGGCGGCGCGGGACCACCTTCCCCACGTCCGAGAGGACCGGCCCGGACAGCCGGTGTACGTCCTCGAAGACGAGCCAGAAGCCGGAGGCTCGGCGCTTCGACCGGCCACTCTGCACGATCTCGAGCTCCTTATCCGCACGTCGGCGGCCGCGTTTTTGGAAGAGGTGGGCATCGACGCCTACGCGCGCGACCCGGCGCTCTTCGAATGGCGTACCCGGACGCAGATCGAGGAGGGAAGGAGCTGGCTGTGGGAGGAGGACGGGACGATCTT
>JAICVP010000326.1 GCA_025935275.1 Thermoleophilia bacterium | reverse complement strand
GGTCGCGATCTTGCCGGTCTTCTTCCTCGGCGGGCTCTCCGGATCGTTCTTCAAGCCGCTCGTCCTCGCCTACGGGCTCGCCGTGATGGTTTCACTGCTCATCGCGACGACTGTCACGCCGGCGCTCTGTTACCTCCTCCTCGCGAAGGGTCACACGCAGCGCGAGTCGCCGTTGACCCAGGCGCTCCGGCGTGGCTATGGAGCGATCCTCGCCCGCGTCATCGCCCGGCCGCAGCCGGCGATCGTGACCGCGGCCCTGACGATCGGAGTCGGCCTGGTCGTCTTTCCAACGCTCGGACAGTCGCTTCTGCCGAGCTTCAAGGAGAACGACCTCATCACGTACTGGGCGACGAAGCCGGGAACGTCGTTGCCCGAGACGATGAGGATCGCGGCGCGCGGCTGCGGCGATTATCAGGAGGCCGTCCCGGCAGTGGAGCACTGCTCGTCGCACGCCGGACAGGCCCTCCTCGGGGACGAGATCCACGGCGTCAACTTCGACGAGCAATGGGTCCACCTCGACCCGGACGCCGACTACGACCAGGCCGTTGCCGGGCTCAGAGGAGTGATCGACAGCTATCCAGGCCTCTACCGCACCGTGCAGACATATCTCAGGGAGCGGGTCAAGGAGGTGCTGAGCGGGTCGAACGAGGCGATCGTCGTGCGCGTCTTCGGTCCGGACATAGACGTCCTCACGAAGAAGGCAGAGGAGATCGCCGCCCGGATGGGCGAGGTCGACGGGATCATCGACGAGAGCGTCGAGCAGATCGAGCAGATTCCACAAATCGAGGTCGAGGTGGATGTCGAGGCGGCCCGTCGGTATGGGATCACCCCGGGGCACGTGCGCCGCCAGTCTTCGGTCTACCTCGCAAGCGAGGAAGTCGGCGACATCTTCTCGGGCGGGAAGGCCTACGACGTTCACGTCTGGAGCATCCCCTCCGCTCGCGACAGCGTGACCGACGTCCAGAACCTGCCCATCGACACGCCGAGCGGCGCGCAGGTGCCGCTCGACCGGGTAGCCGACATCCGGATCAGGCCGATCGCGAACACCATCAAGCACGAGGAGCAGTCGCGCCGGGTCGACGCGGTCGCCGACGTGGGCGGTCGTGACCTCGCCTCGACCGTCGACGACGTCAAGGCGCAGCTCGACGAGGTCGACTTCCCACCCGGGTATCACGCCGAGGTGCTGGGGGAGGCGCCCGAGCTCAACGCGGCCCAGAACCACCTGCTTACTTACGGGCTGATCGCGGCGGCCCTCATCTTCTTCCTCGTCCAGGCTGGCCTCGGGTCGACGCGTCTGGCCGTGCTCGTCATGCTGCTCCTGCCGATGGCGCTCGCCGGTGCCGTGCTTGCGGCGAAGGCAACGACCGGCATCCTGGAGCTCGGATCGCTGGTCGGATTCCTGACGGTGCTCGGAATCGCGGGTCGAAACGGGATCCTCATGATCAGCCACTTCCAGCATCTCGAGCGTGTCGAGGGAGTGCCGTTCGGCCCGACGCTCGTCCTGCGCGGCGCCCAGGAGCGCCTTGCGCCGATTCTCATGACCGCCTCAGCCACGGGTTTCGCATTGGTGCCGCTCGTCGTGGCCGGCACGGTTCCGGGGAATGAGATCGAACATCCCCTCGCCGTCACGATCCTCGGCGGCCTCGTGACCGCGACGCTTCTGAACCTGTTCGTCTTGCCCTCCCTCTACCTCGCGTTCGCGAAGCCGCGGCAAGATCGGCGGTCCGAACCGATCGTGACGGGTGCCCCCCGGACGTGAATGGGGAAGTCGATCACACGCGCCGTGACCGTCGCCGCCCCTGTCGTGGCGGCGATCCTTTTCGGCGGATGCGGAGCCAATGACGAACCGGCTTCCGCGCCGACGACGGCGGACTCCGGGGCGCAAACCACGCACTCCGGCGTCACCGAGATAACCGAGCCCGAGCAGCCCGAACCCGAGCTCGAACCCGAGGGCGAACCAACGCAGATCGTTGTTCGCGACGGCACGCCGGTGGGTGGGGTCGCGCGGCTCGAGTACGAGCGCGGGGAGCGCATCCGCTTCACCGTGGTCTCGAACACCGCCGACGAGGTACACGTGCACGGATTCGACCTCGCAAAGGACGTTGCGGCGGGCGGGAGCGCACGGTTCGACTTCCGAGCGGATTTTGAGGGGGTTTTTGAGGTCGAGCTCGAGGGCGCCCACGTCCAGATCGCCGAGCTCAGGATCGAGCCG
>JAICVP010000074.1 GCA_025935275.1 Thermoleophilia bacterium | reverse complement strand
TGGGCGCTCCGGTCGAGGAGCCGGCGACGACGTGACCCTCCTCGCTCTCGCGGTGGGCGGGCGCGGCCTCGTCGATCCCGACGAGCCGGTCCTGCACGTGGATGACGAGGCGTTCCTGCGCAGCCGCGCCGCCTTCGAGACCACGCGCGTCTACGGCGGTAGCCCGTTCAAGCTGGACGAGCACCTGGCGCGTCTCGCCGGCTCAGCGGCGCGCGTGGAGATCGGGGCGATCGACCGGGACGAGCTGCGCCGCCTGGCAGGGCTTGCGCTCGAAGCGTCCGGTGTGGCGGACGCGATGCTGCGACTCTTCGTGACGCCCGGCCGCGACGGAGCCGGGAGCCCGACCCAGGTTGCGATGGTCAGCAGCCTCCCTGAGGGGCTGGATGCGCTCCGCGAGCGCGGGCTCGAGCTCGTCTCGATCCAGCTCGGCGTCGACCCCGAGCTCCGCGCGACCTCGCCCTGGTTGCTCGGCGGCGTGAAGTCGACGAGCTATGCCGTCAACATGGCTGCCGAGGCGGAGGCGAAGCGCCGAGGCGCTGACGACGCCGTCTTCCTCGGGTCGGGGGATGTCGTGCTCGAAGGCCCGGTTACAAACGTGTGGTGGCGCTACGACGACGTCCTCTATACACCCGCGCTCGAGCTCGGCATCCTCGCGGGCGTGACGAGGGCGACCCTCATGGAGGAGGCGGCGGCGGCCGGCCGCGAGGTGCGCGAAGGCGTCTTCCCGCTCGAGCACCTGGCGGGCGCGGACGAGGCGTTCACGTCCTCCTCGATCCGCGAGGTGATGCCGGTGGTCGAGCTGGACGGCCGGCCGGTGGGCCCTGGAGCCCCCGGGCCCGCGGCCCAGGAGCTCCAGGAAGCGCTACGCGAAGCTGCCGCGCGTTGAGATCACGCGTGCGCCGGCTTGCGCCGGACGACGAGCGCACCGCCCGCGCCCAGCAGGATCACGCCGACCGCCATGCCGGCGCCGATGCCCGCGTCGCCCCAGTCCATGCCTTCGGACGCGGACTGCTGCGGCGCCTTGGTGACGTAGACCGACGGCCCCTCTCCGCCGCGCTCGAGCAGCGCCTGATGGCGTGCGTCCACCTGCGCCTG
The DNA here is from genome assembly GCA_025935275.1 of Thermoleophilia bacterium. Classification (GTDB taxonomy): domain Bacteria; phylum Actinomycetota; class Thermoleophilia; order Gaiellales; family Gaiellaceae; genus DATEOR01. The sequence goes on along the minus strand of JAICVP010000074.1, from coordinate 7,753 downwards.
CGGAGCCTTGTCGAGAAGCGCCTGATGCCGCGCGTCGACGTCGACCGCGGCCTGGGTCACCGGGGCCGCGAGCGCGGCGACGGCGATCACCGTAGCGAGAGTCTTGAGATTCCTGTTCCGTGCGTGCTGCATCGTGCTCTCCTTCCGCCTGCTGATGGAAACAGGACGGCTCGACGGCCCAACGTCTTCCCTAGACTCGCGCCATGCGCGTCCTCTGCCTGACCCACGAGCACGACGGTCCGGCCGGGCTGTTCGCCGACGTCATTCGCGAGCGCGGCGACGAGCTCCTGGAGTGGAACGTCTCGCAGGGGCCGCCGCCCGAGCCGCCCGAGGAATTCGACGCGCTCGTCGTCTTCGGCGGCTCGATGCACGTCGACCAGGAGGAGCGGCATCCGTGGCTCACGGGCCAGCACGACCTGATGCGCGAAGCGGTCGAGCGCGGGCAGCCGCTCATGGGCGTCTGTCTCGGCGGCCAGCTGCTCGCGCGCGCGTCCGGCGCGCACGTCGGCCAGGCATCCCGGCCCGAGATCGGCTGGTTCGAGATCGAGCTGACCTCCGAGGGCAAGGCCGACCCGGTCGTCGGGGCGCTACCCGCCCGCTTCGAGGCCTTCGAGTGGCACAGCTACGCGTTCGACGTGCCGCCCGACGGCGTACTACTCGCCCGGAACCCCGTCTGCACGCAGGCCTTCCGGGTCGGCGAAGCGGCGTGGGGAGTCCAATTCCACCCCGAGGTGACGCGCGACATGCTCGAAGCCTGGCGCGCCGGTGCCGACGGCTCGGCGCCTCCGATTCCCGTCGATCCGATCGACCGCTGGAACGAGCTCGGGCGGATCCTCGCGAACGCGTTCTTCGATCAGGCCTCGCGCTGAGACCACTCGTGCCAGGAGCCTTCGTAGTTGGAGGCGTCGTGGCCTGCCGCGCGTAGAAGAGCCGCGGCGATCTCCGATCGCTGGCCGGAATGGCAGTAGGTGACGAACAGCTTCGTCGCGTCGATGCCTGAGAGCGCGGCCTCGACGCCGTAGTGGAGGTCGTCCAGAGGGACGTTGACGGCGCCCTCGATGTGGCCCTGGCGCGGGTCGCACGGATAGCCGGCCTCGCCCGAGAACTCTTCCGGCGTGCGCACGTCGAGCAGGGTCACCGAGCCCTCCTCGAGGAGTCGCGCGAGCTCGTCTCCGGTCACGCCAGCACCTCGTGGAGGAAGACCAGAACCTCCTCGTTGAACTCGGCCGGCCGCTCGAGCGGCGAAAGGTGGCCGGCGCCGGCGATCTCGGCGTAGCGGCCCTCGACGAGGCCGGTGACGATCTCCTTCGCGGCAAGCGGAGGCGTGACCGCGTCCTCTTTGCCGACGAGTACGAGCGCGGGGACCTTGATGTGGGCCAGGGTCGTCGTCGAGTCGAAGCGGTCGCGCATCGCCTCCACGCTCGCGACGAGGCTCTCGACCGGCTGCTCGGCCGCGATCTCCCGGGCACGCGCAACCGTCTCGGGCGACGTGCCAGCGGCGAAGAGCTTGGGCGCGAGCCCCTCCCAGAATGCGTCGAAGCCGTCCTCGCGCAGCACGCGGATGGTCTCGTCGCGAGCCGCGCGGCCCGCCTCGTCGTCGGCAGTCGCCCGCGTGTCGGCGAGGACGATCGCCGGAATCCGCTTCGGCGCCTGGCGCCAGAGCTCGAACGCGAGGTAGCCGCCCATCGAAACCCCGACCGGGATGAAGTCGCCCGGGAGCAGGTCGAGTGTCCTGGCCGCCCAGCTGGAGAGCGAGGAATCGGCCGCGCCGCGCCCGGGCAGGCTGGGCGCGATCACCTCGTAGCCGGCTTCGTCGAAGACGGCCTCCTGTCCCTCCCACATCCGCGCGTCGAACGGAAAGGCGTGCAGAAGGAGAAGGACGCTCACTCGCGCGGGACGTCGAGGGCGTCCGGAATCTCCCGCGCGCGCTCGTACCCGTGGTCCCCGCCCTCGACGCCGAGCAGCGACCCGACGGCTCCCGCGAGCTCGTCCGCGGGCGGCAGCTCGTTCTGGCTCGCGGCGGTGACAGCGACGCGCCGCACCTCGGCGGGGTCGGCACCCGTCAGCCGGGCGACGACCGTGGGGTTCGCTTCTAGCGAGATCACGTCTCCGGGCGGGACTTCGCCGTAGTACTCGGGAACGGAGAGGTACTCGTCCATGGTGCGCCCGCGCTCGAAGAGGACGAAGCGGACGACCTGGCCCTCCTCCACGCCGAGGGCAAGGACGACGGCGCCCATTCGGTCGGAGAGCTCGCGCGCAAGGCGGCGCAGCATCTCCGGGTTACGGTCGGTGAGCTCGTCGTAGACGCCGGTCCAGCCGTTCCTCGGCGGAGCCACGACGCTTCCCTTCGAGCCGCCCGGCATGCGCGGCACGAACTGGCGCACCGCACGGACGACGCCGTCCAGGTCGTCGGTCTGCACGTGCACCGACCCGTAGGAGGGCGCCTTGTCGCTCGTCAGCCGCTGTTCGAGGGCCGCCACGGAGGCCTCGAGGACGCGCGCTTGCTCGCTGAACCCGGCCCGCACCCAGGCGTCACCGGCCTCGCGCGTCGTCTCGATGCTCAGCGTCTCCTCGCCGCGGCCGCGGGCCTCGTCGATCAGCTTCCGGAGGGTCTCTTCGCTCGGTGCTTCGTCGAATCTCATCCGGCGAGAACCCTATGGCCCGTGAGCAGGTAGTGCGCCGCCAGGTTACGGAAGCCGGGGAAGCGGTCGCCGGCAGCGCGGGTGTCCTCCTCGCCGTAGAAGTGGAGCACGGCTTTCCGCAGGCCGAGGTCTCCGGCGGGCCAGGCGTCGGGCCGCGCCAGGTGGCGCGCCAGGAACCAGTCCGCGGTCCACTCCCCGATTCCGGGCAGAGCGGTGAGCGCCGACTTGACCTCGTCGTCGGAAAGCGCGGAGAGGCCGTCGAGGTCGAGGTCGCTCCGCGCGATCCCGATCGCGTACTCGGCCTTTCGGCGCGAGAAGCCGAGCGCGACGATCTCTTCGGGCCCGGCGAGGGCCACCCGCTCCCGCGTGGGAAAGGCATACGCGAGCCCCGCCTTCACGCCGAAGGCCTCCACGAAGCGGTTCCGCACGGCGAAGGCCGCCCGAAGGGAGATCTGCTGCGCCGTGATCGCCGAGACAAGGGTCTCGTACGGATCCGGCGAGAGCGGCGGACGGAAGCCGCGCAGCCGGGTGACGATGCCGGCGAGGACGGGCTCGGTGTCCGCGAAGGCGTAGAACGGGTCGAGGTCGAACGGGCCGCCGAGATAGTGGCGCACCTGGCCTTCGAGCCCCGGCTGCGCGGGCTCGACGCGGACGCCGCCGGGTGCCTCTTCGATCCGGACCTCCGTGCCGCCGAAAACGCGGTGGACGCCGCCCTCGTGCCAGAGGTTGGCGAGATCCGGACCGAACGCACGGAAGCGTTCGGTCGAGAGCGCCCAGTCGTACGGCTCAGGCAGCGAGACCGCGGACGACATCATGGAAGTCGTCGAAACGCTCGTAGGAGATCCCTTTTTCGTCGAGATAGTCTGCGAGGCCGCGCGTGGCGAAGACCTTGTCGGACGCCTCGGCCGCGCACCGGTCCGAGTAGCCGTCACCGATGTAGACGAGCTCGTCGTCCCCGGCGAGCTCCTGGACGATCGAGCGCTTGCAGGACTCGCCGCACGAGTCGCACGTCGCGTCGTACACCCACTGCACGCGCCAGCCGTCGGTGCTCGGATCGACGCGGTTGGCGTGCAGCTCGACGTCCACGCCCTCCCGTTCGAGAATCGGCTCGATCAGCTCGTGGAAGCCGCTCGAGACGATCACGAGGCGCCAGCCCTGCTCGCGGGCAAGCTCGACGAAGTCCCGGAAGCCGTCGCGCACGCGCACGTTGTCGAGCTCCCACTGGACCACCTCTTCGAGCGGCGCGGTGACCGGCTCGAACTCGCGGGTTATGACCTCACGAAGGGGCATCGTGCCTTCGTCGAGCCCGTCGTCGACCTCCTGGTAGACGACCGGGTCGCCGAAGTCGCGCGCGATCGTGTCCAGCAGGTCCATCTCCGTGACGGTGCCGTCGAAGTCGACGGCGATCGTTCGCCCGCTCAAAAGTGCGAGGTTACTCCGGCGGGATCTTCGTCCGCGTTTCGCGCTTCCTTGGCCGCATCCGGCTCCTCGTACCAGGAGTACGCGTAGGCCGGATCCTCGGTGTCCTTGGCGAGCGCCGTGAGCTTGAGCGGATGGAAGGTGTCGCACATGACCGCGAGCTCGTGCGTCTCCGTCATGCCGATCGACTTTTCCGCGAGGCCAGGCTGCGGCCCGTGCGGGATCGCCGACGGGTGCAGCGTCACGGAGCCGATCTCGATCCCCTTGCGCGAGCCGAAGTTCCCGGAGACGTAATAGATCATCTCCTCCGAGTTCAGGTTCGAATGGTGGTACGGGATCGGGATCGCCAGCGGATCGAAGTCGAGCTTGCGCGGGCAGAACGAGCAGATGACGAAGTTCCGCCCCTGGAAGGTCTGGTGGGCGGGCGGCGGCATGTGGATCCGGCCGGTGATCGGCTCGAAGTCGTTGATGTTGAACGTCCACGGATAGACGTAGCCGTCCCAGCCGACGACGTCGAACGGGTGGTAGTCCAGGACGTAGGTCTGGTAGCCGTCCTTGACGCGGAACTTGACGACGTGCTCACCCCGGTCCGAGTGGGTCTTGAGCTCGAGCGGCGGGTGGATGTCGCGGTGGTAGTAGGGCGCGTGCTCGAGCAGCTGCCCGTACTCGTTGCGGTAGCGGCGCGGGATCTCGACGAGCCCGGGAGACGTGAAGACGAGGTAGCGCTGCTCGCCGTCGGGGACGAAGCGGTAGGTCGTGCCGCGCGGAATGACGATGTAGTCGCCGTCCCTGTAGGGCAGGTCGCCGAAGATCGTCTCGAGAATGCCCTTGCCCTCGTGCACGAAGACGACCTCGTCGCCCTCGCCATTTCGGTAGTGGTGCTCCATCGCCGCGTTCGGCCGACAGAGGGCGATCTCGACGTCGTCGTTCCACATGAGGAGCTTGCGGCCCGAGATCGCGTCGCCCTCGGCCTCGACGCCCATCGTCCGGAAGTGGCGGTGCTGGTGTGCACCGGGATCCCACTCCTCGCGCTCGATCCGTTCGAAGGAGCCGATCTCCTTGACGCGGCAGGGCGAATGGAGGTGGTAAAGGATCGACTCGTTCCCGGAGAACCCCTCGAGCCCCATGACCTCCTCGGTCAGGAGCGTCCCGTTCTCGCGAAACTGGATGTGCCTCTTGCGCGGGACGCGGCCGAGGCGCTGGTAGGTCGGCATGAGGCAAGAATACCCGCGCCCGAATCCCAGACGCCCTCCCCAGGAGGCCCCCCATGCTCAAGGAGTTCCGAGACTTTCTCCTGCGCGGCAACATCGTCGAGCTCGCGATCGCGTTCGTCCTCGGGGTCGGCTTCGGCGCCCTGATCACATCCTCCGACGAGGAGCGGCGCCACCAGGAGCTCCTCGCGGCCCTGCGCGAGGGCCGCGCCTAGACCGTGCAGTCCGTCAAGGCGCTCAATCTCGCGATCCGGTTCTTCGTCGTCGAGCTGGGCGCTTTGGCAGGCGCCGCCTACTGGGGCTGGGAGTCCACCTCCGGTGCGGGGCGCTGGTACCTCGCCGTGCTGGCGCCCGCGGCCGTGATCGTGGTCTGGGCGCTCTTCGTCTCGCCGAGACCGCGCATCCAGGTGTCGAAGGAGGCCGCGCTCGCCATCGAGCTCGTTCTTCTCGGGCTCGTGGCAGTTGGGCTGGCGTTGACCGGCCCTCTGTGGCTCGGCATCGCCTACGGCGCCGTCGCGCTCGTGAGCGGGCTCGTCAACTACGCGTTCAAGCCGTAGCGACCCGATTCCGCAGGACGCCAATCCCCTCGACCTCGAGCTCCACCTCGTCGCCGGGCCGCAGCCAGCGCCCGTCCCCGTGCTCGAGGATGCACCCCGTCCCGACCGTTCCCGAGCCGAGCACGTCTCCGGGGAGGAGCCGCGTGCTCGCGGCGGCATGCGCGGAGAGCTCCTCGAACGGCCAGTGGATGTCGCCCAGGTTGCCGCGGGAGCGCTCCTCGCCGTTGATCCGGGCGGTCATCTCGAGGGTGAGGTCGCCGAGCTCGTCAGGTGTGACCAGGACCGGGCCGATCGAGGTCGCAAAGTCCTTGCCCTTCGCCGGCCCGAGCCCGACGGTCATCTCCGCCCGCTGGAGGTCGCGGGCGGACCAGTCGTTCAGGATCGTGAACCCTGCGATGCGGCCCTCGGCTCCCACCACCGCCGCTACCTCTAGCTCGTAATCCCAGGCCGAGCTCGTGGGCGGGAACGCGATCTCGTCGTCGGGGCCGAAGATCGCGGCCGGGTTGGAGAAGTAGAAGACCGGCTGGCCGTACCACTCCGGCGGGACCTCGAGGCCGCGCGAGGCCCGTGCGGTCGCGACGTGCTGCTCGAAGGCGTAGAAGTCGCGGACGGAGGGTGGCTGCGGGATCGGCGCGCGCAGCCGAACGCCCGCCAAGGCGTGCTCCGCGACGTCCTCCCCGCCGGATCCCAGCCATTCGGCCAGCGAGGACGCGCCGAGCTCGACCACCCGGTCGCCCTCGATCCTCCCGGGCGCGAGGCGCCCCTCACTTTCGAACGTGCAAAGACGCATACGGCCCGAGTATCACCCGGGCCGTACGTGCGCGACCAGCGAACCGGTCTACCGGTAGCGGTAGACGATGCGGCCGCGATCCAGGTCGTAGGGAGAGAGCTCCACTTTCACCCGGTCTCCGAGGAAGATGCGGATGCGATAGCGGCGCATCTTCCCGGCGGTGTAGCCGAGGGTCTCGTGGCCGTTGTCGAGGAGGATGCGGAACATGCGGTTTCGCAACGCTTCCACGACCTCGCCCTCCATCTCGATCTTTTCTTCCTTGGGCGGGATGTCGCCCTCCTTTGCTACTGGACCGGGGCGACGTTCGTCGCCTCAGGCCCCTTCTGGCCCTCGCGGGCCTCGTACTCGACCTTCGCGCCCTCGGTGAGGGACTTGAAGCCGTCGCCGGCGATGTTCGAGTGGTGGACGAAGAGATCCTTGTCGCCCTCGTCCGGGCTGATGAAGCCATAGCCCTTCGAATCGTTGAACCACTTGACGGTTCCGGTTGCCATAAAAAAACACCTCCTTACCCTTGTGCTCGAACGGGTAAGAAGGTGTGAACCTCCGGTACTCGCCCTGGTTATCGCTTTAAGTGTAGCTGGTGTTACAGATTTCCCCGCAAGGCCTGCTCGCGCTCGATCGCCTCGAAGAGCGCCTTGAAGTTCCCGTCGCCGAATCCACGCGCCCCGTGGCGCTCGATCACCTCGAAGAAGAGGGTGGGCCGGTCCTGTGCCGTCTTCGTGAAAATCTGCAGTAGATAGCCGTCGTCGTCGCGGTCGACGAGGATCTTGTGTTCGCGGAGCTCGGCGTAGTCCTCCTCGATCTCTCCCACCCGGTCGGGCGCGTCCTCGTAGTATGTGTCCGGCGTGTCGAGGAAGAGGACGCCGCGGCTCTTGAGGCTCTCCACGGTGGCGACGATGTCGCTCGACGCGAGCGCGATGTGCTGCGCGCCGGCTCCGTTGTAGAACTCGATGTACTCGTCGATCTGGCTCTTGCGCTTGCCCTCCGCCGGCTCGTTGATCGGGAACTTGATCTTTCCCTCGCCGTCCGACATCACCTTGGACATGAGCGCCGAGTACTCGGTCTGGATCTGGTCGTCGCCGAAGTGGAGGATGTTGGTCATCCCGAAGACGCGCTCGTAGAAGCCGACCCACT
>JAICVP010000289.1 GCA_025935275.1 Thermoleophilia bacterium | reverse complement strand
AGGCCGCGCCGGTCGTTGACGACGACCACGACCTTGCCCCCGGGCCGCAGCGAGCGGCGCGCGCGTGCCAGAACTGCGGCGATGTCGTCGCAATATCCCTTCACGCCGCGGCCGATCTCCTCGCTGTCGCGCCGTTCGAGCCCGAGGAGCTCGTACGCGTAGGCGTGCTGCTCGTGGTAGTCGATGAGACCCGGATAGGGCGGCGAGGTCAGCACGAGGTCGACCGGCCCCGGCGGATCCACGAACCGCGCATCGCCGTGGAGGACGTCGACGGGCTCCGGCGACCGCGTGTCCGCGAACTCCTGCACCCGCTGCACCGCGTCACGCACATAGCGCCGCAGGAACTTGTCCGCCTCCCCCACCGGCCGGCACACGCGCCGGTGCTTGTGGCAGAAGTACTCGCCGTTCACCGGCTCCGCGGGGAAGTCGAGATCGTCGTGCCGGGCAAGGCGCGCCGAGCGGGCCGAGCGCGAGAGGACGATCTGCCAGAGCTCCGGGTAGGCGGTGCCTTCGATCCGCTCGCGAAAGGACATGAGCTCGGCGAGCGAGCGGGGCGCATACCAGCGCCGCAGATACCGTCCGGCTCCGCTCACCTTCACATCCGTCCCGTCTTCCGAGAGCCGGACGACGTCGGCAAGGAGAGCGGTGGGCTCGTAGACACCCGTCTTCGCCCGCATGAGCAGGCAGTTGAACGCGGAAACGTCACAGCCCGCAGCACGGGCGCCAAAGGCGTTTGCCTCGACCAGGGTCGTCCCGGAGCCGGCGAAGGGATCCCAGACGAGCTGGCCCGGCGAGGCATAGCGGCGGAGGAAGACTTCGGCGAGCTGCGGCACGAACTTGCCCAGGTACGGATGGAGCCTGTGCACGTGCTTCGTCCGCTCGCGCTCGGGGAGCTCGGCCTCGGACCAGGAAAGCTCGAGGTCGATTTCCTCGTAGAGAACCGCCTGTGTGCGCATCGGCGCGAACTTCGCCGCCTTTCGCGCTTGCCCTGCTCGCCGCTATCATCTCGCGCGATGTCAGCGCCCGTCGACGTGCTCCGGAATGTCCCGCTCTTCTCCGACCTGAACGAGGAGGATCTGGCCGGCCTGGCGAACCAGATGAAGGAGCGCCGCTTCTCGGAGGGCAGCCCGATGACGAGCGAGGGAAGCGGAGGCGCAGGCTTCTTCGTGATCACCGAAGGAAGCGCTACCGTCAGCGTCGGCGGCGAGGCCAAGGCGACGCTCGGCCCCGGCGACTACTTCGGCGAGATCGCGCTCATCGACGAGGGCACGCGCTCGGCGACCATCACGGCCGCCACGGACGTGGTCGCCTACGGCATGACGTCCTGGGAGTTCAAGCCCTTCGTCGAAGATCATCCCGAAGTGGCGTGGGCGCTCTTGAAGACGCTTGCCCAGCGTCTGCGCGCCGCGCAAGCGCAGGACTAGCAAAGGGGGACTCATGGGCTGGTTCGACAACTTCTGGCGGCGCCGGAAGGGCCAGACGACGACCGACGAAGCGCTCGAGCCCGTAGGCAGCGAGGACGAGGTCGCGGACGAGCTGGAAGAAGAAGCGCACGAGGCCCGCGACGAGCAGGCCATCGAAGAGCCGCGGCCGCCCGGAGTCTAGGCCTCCCGCCCGAGCCGCTCGCCGAGCTCCAGCAGGTCGGCCTCGGCGCGACTCGCATCTCCGCTGAGCGCGACGGTGTCGGCGTCCGGCAAATCGGCTTCGACGCGCCCGCCGAAGACGACGCACCGAACACCTGCCTCCGCGGCGAGCGAGGACACGTGGCCGGTCACCTTCCCCTCGCTCGACGCCGAGTCCACGGTTCCCTCGCCGGTGACGACCAGCGAGGCGCCGCGGAGCCGATCCGGCAGCCGGATCGCATCTGCGACGAGCTGCGATCCAGGCGCGAGCTCCGCGCCCAGCGAGGCGAACGCGGCGCCGAGACCGCCGGCCGCACCCGCTCCGGGAAGATCGGCGTAGGGCGCAAGCACCTGATCGGCCGCTAGCCGGCGTTCGAGCTCCTCCACCTGAGCCGGTGACGCACCTTTCTGCGGGGCGAAGGCGCGCGCGGCACCGCGCGGGCCGAGCAAGGGATTGGCGACGTCGCAGGCGACCACCGTCCCGGCCGGCAGCGCGTCTAGGACATCCCTGAGCCCCGCCCCGCCGTCCACGGTCGCGCTGTCGCCGAGCCCAATGATGAGGCTGCGCGCGCCGGCGCCCTGTGCGGCGAGGATGAGCTCGCCGAGCCCGCGGCTCGAAGCCCGCAGCGGGTCGAGCTCGCCGCTCGCCAGCCGTGCGAGCGCGATCGCCTCAGCTGCCTCGACGACAGCCCGGCCGTCGGACAGAAGGGCAAAGCGCGCCTCGACCTCACGGCCGAAGGGATCCGACACCGAGGCCGTTCGCCACTCGCCGCCGAGCGCGGCGAGGAATGCTTCTGCCGTCCCGGTTCCGCCGTCGGCCATGGGGCCCTGGTCGGCCTCGACACCCGCACGCTCCAGGCCCGTCGCCAGCGCGCGGGCTGCTGCGGCCGCGCTGAGGACTCCCTTGAGTGGCCCTGGGCAGACGACGACTCTTGCTCGGTCCGGGATGTCGCCTACCGTTGGCTCGTGGCCTCGAACGACATCGCGCTTCTGGCCGCGACGGCTCTCGGCATCCTGGTCCCGATCGCGCT
>JAICVP010000056.1 GCA_025935275.1 Thermoleophilia bacterium | reverse complement strand
GCCGAAGAAGAGCACGGCCAGGAGCGCCGACCCGTAGATCAGGGTCGAGCCGAAGTCAGGCTCCTTGAAGACGAGGGCCATCGGCAGGGCGGCGAGGCCGACGGCGCCCCATACCGTCTTCCAGGGCGTGTCGCTCCGCACGCGGTCTGCCACGAACGCGGCGAGGAAGAGGATCAGGAGCACCTTGCCGATCTCCGACGGCTGGAAGCGGAAGGAGCCGAACTCGATCCAGCGCTTCGAGCCGCGGACGTCGTCTCCGACGATGAGCACGACGAGGAGGAGGGCGACGGCGACGATGTAGAGCGCCTTGGCGTAACGGCGATAGATCTCCGGGCTGATTGCGGTCACGACCGCGGCGAGAACCGCGCCCACGGCGATGTAGACCTCCTGGCGCGAGACGTAGTAGTTCGGGTCGCCGGGAACGTCGTTCCGCGTCACCGCGGTCAGCACCCAGATCCCGTAGGTGATCACGCCGGCGACGGCCGCCACCAGAAGGTAGTCCAGGTGGCGGAGGTAGGCACCGACCTCGGAGCCGACATGCGCCCTCGAGGCGCGCTGGTCTCGGGCGATCGTCGCCATCAGTCGCTGTTCCCCACCGAGGCGCTGAACGAGTTGGGGTCGACACCGAAGAACTTCTGGAAGACCTGGAGAGCGACCGGAGCCGCGACGACGCCGCCGTGGCCGCCGTTCTCGATCATCGCGCACACGACGAGCTCCGGCTTGTCGTACGGCCCGTAGCCGCACCACCAGGCCTGGTCCTGGAGACCGTGGTACCCCGGCAGGTTCACGTACTTCTCGGCGGTTCCGGTCTTCCCGACGATGGGGACCGGGAAGGAGCCGAAGATGCCGGACGAGGTCCCGTAGTTCGCGTGCGTCGCGTCGTAGAGGCCTTCCTGCACGACGCGGATGTTGTTCGGGTTCAGGCCGACGTCCTTGGCCGGCTTCGGGGAGTAAGGGCGCAGGACGACCGGGGGCTGGCCCGGTGTTGCGGGCTCCTCGACGGATTGGACGAGGTGCGGCTCGACGAGCTTGCCGCCGTTCGCGAGCATCGCGTAGAAGCGGGTCATCTGGAGCGGCGTCACGGTCAGGTCGCCCTGGCCGATGCCGAGCTGCACCGAGTCCCCCGACGTCCAGATCTTGTCGATCTCGGTCTTGAAGTAGTGGCGGCGCCAGGCGGGTGTCGGGACGAGCCCGTCCCCCTCGGGCCCGAGGTCGATGCCCGTCGGGGCGCCGAAGCCCATCGTCCGCGCCCACTTCTGCAGCGGCGAGTCGGTGCGCTGGTAGAAGCGGAGCGCCACTTGGTAGAAGTAGGTGTCGCACGAGGCCGCGAGCGCCGTGGTGAGCGTCATGGGCTCGTTCGCGTAGGGATCCCAGTTCGTGAACGTCTGGCCGTCGACGATCTCCTTCGGCGTGCACTGGATGAGCTCGGTCGGAGTGAGGAGCCCCGTCTCGAGCGCGGCGAGCGCGGTGACGGGCTTGAACGTCGAGCCCGGCGGATAGAGGCCGGTCACCGCCCGGTCGAGCGTCGGCCGGTTGGCCGCGGGGTCGGCCAGTCGCTCGAGGTCCTTCTCGGAGACCCGGCCGGTGTAGATGCTCGGGTCGAACGTGGGATTCGAGGCGAGCGCGAGGATCTCCCCGGTCTTCGGGTCCATCGCCACGAGCGCGCCGCCGTCGGCCGCCCACTGCCCGTCGTCGTGGGCGAGTCGAACGCCGTAGGCGAGCGCGTCCTCCGCGGTCTTCTGGAGCTCGGCGTCGATGGTGAGACGCACGTTGTCCCCCGCCTCCGGAAGCTGCTGGAACTGGCGTGCGCTCGTCACGCGGCCGAGGGCGTCCACGTAGACCCGCCCGATCCCGGGCAGGCCGCGGAGATACGTGTCGTAGGCCGACTCCACGCCGGTCTGCCCGATCCGGTCTCCCGCGACGTAGCTCTTGCCCTCGTCGGCATCGAGCTGCTGCTGGGAGATCTCGCTCACGTAGCCGAGGATCTGGGCCGCGATTCCCCCCTGGTCGTAGTGGCGCTGGTATGTCTGGTTGATCTGGACGCCGGGGAAGTCGTTCTGGTGCTCCAGGACGTAGCTGATCTTGTCCTCCTTGACGTTCTCCTTGATCGTGATCGGCGTCAGGAGGTCGCCGTGGCGCTCGGCGATGTCTCCGCGGATCTCCCGTTCCGGGAGGTTGAGGAGCGCGGCGAGCCTCCGCACGACGAAGGCCTGCCGCTCGGGAGTGGCCTGCTCGTAGGCCGCCGGCCAGAGCTGCACGGCGGTCCCGGGCCGGTTGGAGACGAGCACCTCTCCGTTCCGGTCGAGGATCGAGCCCCGCGGCGCGGGGGCGCGGAACGTGCGCACCTGGTTGTTCTTCGCGACCTCGAGGTAGCGCTCCCCGGAGATCACCTGGAGCGCCCAAAGGCGGAAGAAGAGCGCGCAGAAGATCGTCACCGCGACGACGCCGAGAATCGCGATCCGGATCGCAGCCTGCGGGGTGACGCGGTAGGGCTCCTCGACCCTCGGGTCGGGCGGGAGGAAGCCGCGCGGGAGGTTCGTGCTCGGACTAGACAACCGGGATCACCTGCCTCCGTTCGCGCGGGGCGACCGGGAAGATCCGGCGGCAGAGCCCGTAGAGCGGGTAGGCGAGGAGCAGGTTCAGCGCGAGCATCGGGAGCAGCATGCCGACGAAGAACTCCGAGGGGGAGACCGTCTCGCCGAGCATGAAATGCAGCACGGCGGACCCCAGGCCGACACCGATGGTCCCGATCGTCACGGCCAGGAGCGCAGGGTGAGCCGAGGACTTCTTCGTCACCTCTCCGAGGCGCCCGGCGAAATAGCCGGCCAGTGTGAGCAGGAGCGACGTCAGGCCGAGGGTCTGGAACGAGACGATGTCGAGGACGAGCCCGGCCCAGAAGCCTGCCGCTGCGCCGAACGCGGGCCCGCGCAGGAGCGCGATCGCGATGACAAGGACCAGCAGGATGTCCGGGCTCCCCGAGGCGACCTCGATGCTGGACGTGATCGAGACCTGGACGAGGGCTGCGAGCACGAGGAGCGCGCCGGCCTTGAGCGCGTCGAGCGTCACTTCGACCGCGCCATCGGGACGAGGATCACGACGTCCGAGAGCGAGTCGAAGTTCACGAGGGGGGCGATCTGGATCCGCTTGTAGAGATCGACGTCCTGCTGGCCGACGGACTCGACCGTGCCGATCGGGATTCCCCGCGGGTAGAGCGACTCGAGCTTCCCGCTCTGCCAGCCTGCCGTGATGACGAGGTTGCCGTCCTCGACGAGCGCGTCCTTGCCGACGCGGTCGAGGATGAGGGCGGAGGGGTCGCTCGGACCGTGGCGGACGATGCCGGCCGCTCCGCTCTCGAGCACCATCGCCGAGACCGCGCTCGACTGGTCGGTCAGAAGGGTGACCTTCGCGCCGTCCGAGGTCACGTCCGTGACGAGGCCGACGAGCCCGTCCTTCGTCACAACCGGGTCGTTCCGCTGGATGCCGTCGGCCGTGCCGGCGGCGATCACGATCTCCTGGTCGTAGGCGGTCGGGGGCCGGCCGACCACGCGCGTGACGACGGAGCTGTAGTTCTCCGGGAAGCGTGGGCCGTCAACGTAGGCCAAGAGCTCCCGCAGCTGGGTGTTCTCCTGCGCGGCCGTCTCGTTTTGGATCAGGCGCGTGCGGGCTTCCTCGAGCTCCTTCTTGAGCTCCTCGTTCTGGGACTTCGCGCTGAAAAGGTCGGAGGCCCAGCCGTAGGCATCCTTGAAGGGCCGCGCCACGCGCTCGCCGGCGACCTCGAAGGGCATCGCCACGGAGACGCCGATGCGCTGCGCGCCGTGAAGCGTCCCGCCTTCGGACTCACGGAAGTAGATCGTCACGAGGGCGATCGAGACGAGCACGAGGGCAACGGCGATCAGACGAGCCCTGAGGGCACGACTCGTGCGCGGAAAGGAGCCTTCCGACCGTCGGATGCTATGCGCGTCCAGGACGGGAAGCCGTGCTGTTCGTTGCCGAGGCACGGGAGCCAACAGTGTAGAGCCTTGTGCGGAGAGAGAGGCCGGTTGCCTAGCGGCGGCGGCCGTTGCGGTTTCGAGCCTTCGCCGCCCGGTGGATGACCTCGAATTCCTCGAGGCTCCGGCCCGACCCGACGGCGACGCAGGTGAGGGGCGACTCGGCCAGCTGCACCGGCATCTGCGTCTCCTCGCGGAGCCGTTCTTCGATGCCCGTCAGGAGCGACCCGCCGCCGGCGAGCACGATGCCGCGGTCCATGATGTCCGCAGCCAGCTCGGGCGGCGTCTTGTCGAGCGTGGACTTGATCGCATCGAGGATCTGGCCGACGGGCTCGTCGAGCGCGCGGCGCACCTCCTCGGAGGTGATCACGATCGTCTTCGGCAGGCCGGTGAGCATGTCGCGCCCGCGCACCTCCGCCTGCACCTCCTCGGGCAGCTCCCAGGCGGACCCGATCTCGAGCTTCAGCTCCTCCGCGGTCTGCTGGCCGATCAGGAGCTTGTACTCCTTCTTGATGTGGCTCATGATCGCCTCGTCCATCTCGTCTCCGCCGACGCGGATCGACTGGGAGACGACGATGCCTCCGAGCGAGATGACTGCGACCTCCGTCGTGCCGCCGCCGATGTCCACGATCATGTTCCCCGTCGGCTCAGACACGGGCAGGCCGGCTCCGATCGCGGCCGCCATGGGCTCCTCGATCAGGTAGGCCTGGCGCGCACCCGCCGAGAGGGTGGCTTCCTCGACGGCCCGCTTCTCGACGCCGGTGACGCCGCTCGGGACGCAGACGACGACACGCGGGTGGGCGAAACGGTTGTGGTGCACCTTCTGGATGAAGTGGCGGAGCATCTGCTCCGTCACGTCGAAGTCGGCGATGACGCCGTCCTTCAGGGGGCGGATCGCCGAGATCGTCCCCGGCGTGCGGCCGAGCATGCGCTTGGCCTCGATGCCCACGGCGTGCACCTCGCCGCTCCGCTGGTCGATCGCGACGACCGACGGCTCGGAGAGCACGATGCCGCGCCCGCGCACGTAGACGAGCGTGTTGGCGGTGCCGAGATCGACCGCCATCTCGCGCCCGCCGAATCCACTGAGGTAGCCCCAAAGGCCCATCGAACTGACGAGTGTAGTTGAGTGCCGCAGCTATCCGAAGCCATAAACGCCTGCAAACCGTTCGGACAGGAGCCGGACGAGGAGCGCCGCGGGGAGCCCGACGACGTTCAGGTAGTCACCTTCGACACGTTCCACGAGGGCCGCGCCGAGACCCTGGATGGCATAGCCGCCGGCCCGCCCCTCCCACTCTCCAGCCACGATGTAGGTGGCCAGGTCGCGCGCCGTCAGTGCACGGAAGGTGACGCGCGTGACCTCGTGCTCGACCGCCTCCCAGCCCGGCGTGCGCATGCAAAGGCCGGAGACGACCTCGTGCGTATGGCCACCGAGGGCGTCCAGCATCTCCTCCGCCTCCTCGGGGCCGGAGGGCTTCCCGAAGACCCGGCCGTCGAGGTGCACCGCCGTGTCGACGCCGAGGACGGGCCGTTCGTCGGGATCGCCGACCGACCGCGCCTTGCCGGCCGCGTGCTCGCGCACGAGGGCGACGGGGTCCGCGTCGGGCGGGTCGTGCTCCTCGTAGTCGGGCACGGCCAGCTCGAAGGGGATTCCCAGCTGCTCGAGGATCGCCCGCCTCTGGGGGGAGGTCGAGGCGAGCAGCAAGGGCGGGGCGGGCGGGACGCTCACGCGCGTTTGCGGGCGACCCAGATCTGCTCGGAGGGCCAGCGACGGGCCCACTCCCGGTCGGGCAGCCCCGGATAGCGGTGAGGCTCGCCCTCGGGCGGAGCCTGGATCTCGATCAGGTTCTCGATGCCCAGGCCGTTGGCCCGAAGCAGCCGGATCCAGTCGCCGTAGCCGAGATGGAACTCGATGCCGCCCGTCCCGTCCCACTCGACACGGTGCAGGCCGAAGTAAGGGCGCAGAAGCTCCCGGCCCGCGGGCAACTCCTCGTCGGGCGAGCAAAGGATCACGATCGTGCCGTTGACGAGGAAGACCAGCCACCCGCCCGGACGTAGCAAGCGCGCGGCCTCCGGGATCCAGCGGTAGGGATCGGCCCAGATGGAGGCGCCGTATTCGGAGATCGCGAGGTCGAAGCTCTCGTCCGGCAGAGGCACGTCCTCGGCGCTCGCCTCGAGCAGCGGGAACTCGAGGCCGAACTCGGCCTGCATGCGCCTCGCCGTCTCGAGCTGCGCGGGTGTGATGTCGATCCCGACGGGCCGGGCACCGCGCTTCGCGAGCCAGGCCGAAACGTACCCGGTGCCACAACCGAGCTCGATCGTGTCCATCCCGGCCACGTCGGGCAGGGCGTGCAGCTCGGCCTCCGGCACGTGCCAGATCCCCCAGTGGATCTCGTCGCTCCCCCAGGCGCGCGGCGCCCATTCCGCGAACTCGGCTGCGTACTCCGTCCAGACCTCGCGGTTGCGCGCGACGTGGCTCATCGTCCCTTGCGAACCATCCAGATCTGCTCCATCGGCCAGCGTCGGGCCCACTCCGTCTCCTCGGCGGTGCGGTACGTCGACTCGGCGCCGGGAGGCGGCTGGATCTCACGCAGCTCCTCGATCTCGAAGCCGTTCGCGCGGAAGCGCCTGATCCACTCGCCGTACGGGAGCTCGAACTGCACCGGCCCGTCCGACTCCTCGATGCGGTGTAGCCCGAAGTAGTCGAGGTGCAGCTCGGCATCCATCCGGTCGGCCGGCTCGTTCCAGCACATGACCTCGAACGGGGTCGAGCCGCTGAAGGCGAGGAGGCCGCCCGGCCGGAGGAGCCTGGCCGCCTCGGGCACCCAGGCATAGGGGTCGGCGAAGCGGTTCGCCCCGTGGTCGGCGAAGACGACGTCGAAGCTTGCGTCCGGGAGCGGGACGCTCTCCGCGGGTGCATGGATCAGCGGAAAGTCGAGGCCGGCAGCCGCCAGCGCCTCGCGCGCGTGCTCGAGTTGGCGGGCCGAGTTGTCGACGCCAACCGGCCGCGCGCCGAGCCCGGCGAGAAGAATCGACCACTGCGCCGCGCCGCAGCCGAGCTCGAGGACGTCCTTCCCGGACACCTCTCCGAGGATCCGGAGGTCGCTCTCGGGGAGCTGCCAGAGGCCCCAGCGGAGCTCGGGCCGGCCGATGTGCTGGCGATGAGTCTCTTGGTACTCGTCCGAGTGCGAGTCCCAGAACGCGCGGTTCTGCTCGAAGTCAGACAAGCTCTGCTGCGGTGAACCAGAGCCCGATCTCGCGCTCGGCGGATTCGGGCGCGTCGGAGCCGTGCACGAGGTTGTCCGGCATGGCGAGCGCGAGGTCGCCCCGAATCGTCCCGGGGGCCGCGTCGACCGGGTTCGTCGCCCCCATCGTCGTCCGGACGACCTTGATCGCGCCTTCGCCTTCCAAGACGAGCGCGAGCGTCGGCGACGACGTGATGAACTCGACGAGCTCGCCGAAGAACGGCTTGTCGACGTGCTCGGCGTAGTGCTGTTCGGCGAGGTCGCGGTCGACCTGGACGAGCTTGGCCGCGCGGACGGTCAGCCCCCGGCCCTCGAAGCGCGCGAGGATCTCGCCGGCGAGGCGGCGCTGCATTGCATCGGGCTTGATGAGGACGAGGGTCTGCTCGGCCACGGCCGAGTCAGCCTAGAGATTTTCGACGGCTCTGGGTGACTCGACGGGCGTCTCGCAGTACGGGCAGACCTGCCACAGCGGCTCGAGCGGCGCCTTGCAGCGGCGGCAGGCTTCCTTCAGCTTCGTGGTGCAGACCGGACACGCGAGAAAGGTGGGCTCCACGACGGCGCGGCAGACCGGGCAGCGCTCGGCGGTCCCAAGCGATTCCTCCATCGCCTTGATCTCGAGCTCGCGCTCCCGCACCTCCTCGAGGTACTCGGGCGGGCGAAAGAACATGTAGAGGAGCGGGCCGAGGAAGGGCGGGAAGATTCCCAGCGCGACGGCCATGGCGAGCAGCCACGGGTCCTCGATCCGCCTGCGCGCGTCCTTGTAGACCCAGAAGGCCGACGCGAGCCAGAAGACGACGAGGAAGAAGAAGAAGACGTTGCGGACGACCAGCCAGACGTCGGAGTCGAAGAAGTCCTTGAACCCTCCGAAGAGGTCGCTGTTCGAATCGGTGGTCGTCTGAGCCAGAAGCTGCATTGCCGTCACAGGAGAATCTTTCCTACAAGCCACCCGGCGCCAAACGAGAGCGCGACGATCGCCACCAGGACGAACGCGGCGAGCACGAAGACGCTGAGCCGCTCTCCAACGCTGCTCATGGTACGGGAGCCTGCGGTCGGACGGCGGCCAGATCGGCGAGCAGATAGAGCGATCCCGTGACGAAGAGAGCGCCTTCCGGGCCGGACAGTGCGCGCGCCTTCTCGACGGCCTTCGCCGGGCCCTCAACGGTCTCCACGTGGGCGAAGAAGCGCCCGGCCTTCGCGGCGAGCTCGCCGGCCGCCAGGGCGCGCGAATTGGTCGACTCCGTGGCCACCAGCGTGTCCCCGAGAGCCGAGAGCGCCGCGAGCATGGCGTCGACGTCCTTGTCGGCGAGAATCGAGGCGACGACCACGTAGCGGCGGGCCGGCAGGCGCGCAAGCACGTAGCCGACGCCCGCGAGATTGTGGGCCCCGTCCCAGATCTCGAGCGGCGCGTCGCCGACCCGCTCCAGGCGGCCGGGAACCGTGATCTCCTCGGCCGGCGAGGGATCCACCTGCTCGCCCAGGAACGATTCGGCCGCAGCGAGGGCGAGTGCGAGGTTGCTTCGCCCTGTCACCACAACGGCGGCGGCTCCGGCCTCCCGGGCGAGGCCCTCCCACTCAGGCTCCCCGAGCACGGCGGTGGCACCGGGCCGGATCACGGCCAGCTTCTCCCGCGCGATCTCCTCCCGGGTCGAGCCGAGGACGTCGGTGTGCTCCAGGTCGACGTTCGTGAGGACGACGACCGGCGCGCCGAGCACATTGGTCGCGTCCAGCCTCCCGCCCAGGCCGGCCTCGACGACCGCGGCGTCGACCCCTGCGGCTGAGAACTCCGCGAACGCGGCGGCCGTCAGCGCCTCGAACTGCGTCGCGCCATGGGACTCCGCCGCCGGCCGGACGCGGCCGAGCGCAGCCTCGAGATCGACGGGCTCGCCGTTGACCAGGATGCGCTCTCCCCAGCCGGTCACGTGCGGAGACGTGTACGCGCCGACAGTCCTGCCCTCGGCCGCAAGCAGCGCTGCACACATCCTGGTCGTCGTCGTCTTTCCGTTCGTACCCACTACGTGGACGGCGCGGAAGGCATCCTGGGGATCGCCGAGCTCCGCGAGGAGACTCCGCATCCGCCCCAGGCCGAACTCCTCCGGCCAGGGCGAGAGCCCCTGGATCCAGGAAACGTTGTCAGCCACCGAGTGCATCGAGCTCGCGCCGGTAGCGCTCGAGCTTCTCGCGCTCCCCCGCGACGACGTCTTCCGGTGCGTTGGCGACGAAGCGCTCGTTCGCCAGCATCCCCTCCGCCCGGGCGATCTCCTTGCGCAGGCGCTCGCGCTCTGCCTCCTCGTTCCCGTTCGCCTGCACGCGCTCCGGCTTGACCACCGCGGAGAAGATCCGCTGGTCATCACCCTCGAGCTCGACGAGCACACCGCTCCGGCGGAAGATCCCCGCGGCCTCCTGGACGCGGTCGAGCGCACCGAGGTCGGACGCGAAGCGGTCCTCCGGTTCCGGCCAGGCAGCGACGATGAGCCGCGATTCGCGTCCGGGGAGGTTCGACCAGATCTCCTCGGTGACGTGCGGCATGACCGGATGCAGCAGACGGAGGAGCCGCTCGAGCGCGGCGAGCGCCGTCGCCGCCGCGTGCTCGTCGCGGTCGTACAGCCGAGGCTTGATCGCCTCCGCGTACCAGTCGCAGAAGTCGTCGAACGTGAGGCGGTAGAGCGATTGCACGGCGTGCGAGAAGTCGAAGGCCGCGAGATCGGATTCCAGCTCCACACGCGTCGCATCGAGCCGGGCGAGGATCCAGCGCTCCGCCGCCTCACGCGGCTCCACGCTCGGCTCGACATCTACGGCGTTCGCGAGGATGAGCCGGCTCACGTTCCACAACTTGTTCGCGAGCTTGCGCCCCTCCTCGACCGCGCCGTAGGAGAAGCGCACGTCCTGGGTGGAGGACATCTTCAGGAGCCCGTAGCGGGTCGCGTCGGCGCCGTGGTCGGCGATGACGTGGAGGGGGTCGATCCCCGTGCCGAGGCTCTTCGACATCCGGCGCCCGTCGGGGGCCAGCACCGTCGAGTGGATGATCACGTCGTGGAAAGGCACGTCGCCGATCAGCTCGAGCCCGGAGAAGATCATCCGGTTCTCCCAGAGGCGGATGATCTCGCGCGCGGTGGTGTTCAGGTCGCCCGGGTAGTACGTGCGCAGGTCCTCGGTGTCCTCCGGCCAGCCGAG
>JAICVP010000318.1 GCA_025935275.1 Thermoleophilia bacterium | reverse complement strand
GTGGGCTCGGCTGCCTTCGGCGAGACCCTCCACCAGTACCAGCGCAACCTCTACGCGGCGCGCCTCTACCGCGCGGGAATCGAGGTCTGGCACCACCTCGAGCTCGCGTCGTGGGACGGAGGCCGCGCCGTGTTCACGAACCTCTTCGCCCCCGAGCTCGAGGCGGCCATGGACGCCGACGCCCTCGTCCTCGCGCTCGGCCGCGAGCCGGTCCGCGACCTCGCGGTTCAGGGAGCGCTCGAGGCGGGCGACCGGCTTGCGCCGCGCTCGCTCGAGGAGGCGATCCTCGAAGGGTCGCTCGCAGGGCGCGGGCTCGCGTAGAGCTCGGGCCGGAGGTCCTTGCGCACGTCGTTGCGCTCGCCCCAGGCCTTCTCGCGCGCGAGTGCGAGATCGCAGTCCGCATGGAGGATCCCCTCCCCGTATCCGTCCACCGGGCCGGCGGCGAGCCAGCCGTCCGGGTCGACGATGCAGCTCGCGCCCGTCCACTCGACGCCGCGCTCCGGCCCCGCGCGGTCGCAGACGGCGACCCAAACCTTGTTCACGTGCGCCGTCGCCTGCGCGAGCGCGATCTCCACGGGCCGCTCGCCCTCCGGGCGCGGGAAGAGCGGGAGGTTCGCCGGCAGCGCGATCAGGTCGGCGCCGGCGAGTGCCAGGCCACGCGTGAGCTCCGGGAAATAGAGGTCGTAGCAGACCGCCACACCGATGCGGCCGAACGGCGTCTCCAAGACCGGCGGCGCCTCGGCGCCGGGCTCGAAGGAGAGCTTCTCGCGATCCCAGAGGTGCGTCTTCCGGTAGACGGCGAGGAGACCGTCCGGCCCGAAGACCGCGGCGGAGTTGTAGACGGCACCGTCCTCACCGAGCTCGGCAAAGCCCCCGACGATCACCGCCTCCGCGCGCGCGGCTTCCTCAGCCCAGTCAGCGAGCTCCTCGACCGAAATTGCCAGGCCCCGGGCCTCCTCGGCGGATTCGAAGACGTAGCCGGAGGTGACGAGCTCGGGGAGGACCACGATCCTCGCGCCGGCCTCGATCGCAGCCCGCAGAGCTTCCCGCGCCAGACGGCGGTTGCCCTCGGCGTCGCCAACCACCGGAGCGACCTGCGCACACGCGATCTGCACCCTCGTCACCGGTCCCGGTTTACCCCGACCCCTTCGACACGTCAAGATCCCGCTCCATGGTCGTCCCCGAGCTTCCCCCCGACATCGCCGAGCTCAAGGAGCGCGTCGGCCGTTTCGTCGCCGACGAGGTCTTCCCGCTCGAGGAGCAGATCGCCGCCGCGGGCGCGATCGACTTCGCAGCGGTCGACGAGGTGCGGAAGAAGGCGCGTGCGGCCGGCTTCTCGATGCTGAACATGCCCGAGGAGGCCGGAGGCGCGGGGCTCAGCATGCTCGGCCAGGTCGCGCTCGAGGAGGAGTCGGGCAAGGCGACGAACGGGCTCGGCTTCGCCGTAGTCGACCGCGGACCGGCGGAGCTCTGGGAAATCCTCAGTCCGGAGCAGCGCGACCGGTGGGTCGTGCCGATCCTCGAGGGCCGTTACCGGGAAGCCTGGGCAGTCACCGAGCCGGGAGCGGGCTCCGACGTGAGCGCCGTCGCCGCGACGGCCGTCCGCGACGGCGACGAGTGGGTGCTGAACGGCGAAAAGTGGTTCGTCACGAGCGAGGGCGACCCTGGCTTCTACATCGTGCTCGCGGTCGTCGACGGCGAGCAGACCCTGTTCATCGTCGAGCCGGGCACCCCCGGCCTCGAGCTCACGCGCGTCCCCGGCTTCCTGCACGACCCCTACCTGGATCACCATCCGGAGCTCGTCCTCCGCGACTGCCGCGTGCCGGACGCCAATCGCGTGCCGGCGGGCGGAAACGAAGGCGCGAAGGAGTGGTTTCTCGTCGAGCGGCTCTTCATCGCGGCGCGCTGCTGCGGCGCCTCGGAGCGCGCGCTCGGCATCGCACGTGACTGGGCGCTCGAGCGCGTGGCGTTCGGGAAGCCGATCGCCGAGCACGAGGGCGTCTCCTTCCAGCTCGCCGACTCCCTCGCCGAGCTCCTCGCTGCGCGACTACTCACCTACCACGCAGCCCATGCGTTCGACGCCTACGAGGACCGCAAGGTGGTCCACGGGAAGGTCGCCGCAGCCAAGCTCTTCGCCTCCGAGGCGGCGGGCCGCATTGTCGACCGCTCGCTCCAGATCCTCGGCGGCCGTGGCTACATGACCGAGAATCCGGTCGCCCGCTTCTGGCGCGAGGTCCGCGTCGATCGGATCTGGGAGGGGAC
>JAICVP010000084.1 GCA_025935275.1 Thermoleophilia bacterium | reverse complement strand
GCCCGGGCACCTTCGCTCCGACGGCCAGCGAGACGCCCTCATCGGGCTGGATGTGGACGAGCAGCACGTTGGGCCGGAGCGCATCGTCCGAGTCGAGCTCGAAGGGCGGATGGGGAGCGCGCTTGAACTGGATCGCGATCGTCGTCTCCCGCCGGGGAAGGCGCTTGCCGGTGCGGATGTAGAAGGGCGTGTCCGCCCAGCGCCAGTTGTCGACGTAGAGCTTCGCGGCGACGTACGTCTCCGTCATCGAGTCCGGCGCGACGTCGGGCTCCTCCCGGTAGCCGGGCACCTCCTCGCCCTCGATGTAGCCGGGCCCGTACTGCCCGCGCACGACGTGCTTGGGGCCCGGAGTGTGCAGCGCCTTCAGGACCTTCACCTTCTCGTTTCGCACCGACTCGGCGGTGAAGTCGATCGGTGGCTCCATCGCCGTCAAGGCGACGAGCTGGAGCAGATGGTTCTGGACGATGTCGCGGACTGCGCCGGCGTGTTCGTAGTAGTCCGCCCGGCCTTCGATGCCGAGCGACTCGGCGACCGTGATCTGGACGTGGTCGATGAACTGGCGGTTCCAGATCGGCTC
Organism: Thermoleophilia bacterium; assembly: GCA_025935275.1. Lineage (GTDB taxonomy): Bacteria > Actinomycetota > Thermoleophilia > Gaiellales > Gaiellaceae > DATEOR01. Next base: position 7,594 of record JAICVP010000084.1, on the reverse strand, counting down.
GAAGATCCCGTTCGCGAAGCGGAGGACCAGCATGTTCTGGACCGTCTCCTTGCCGAGGTAGTGGTCGATCCGGAAGATCTCGTCCTCGGCGAAGTGCTCGTGGATGACCTCGTTCAGGTGCCGCGCCGTGTCGAGGTCGTAGCCGAACGGCTTCTCGACGATCACGCGCGTCCAGCCCTCGGTGGAGCGGCGCTTGCCCATCTCGACGACGATCGTCTCGATCGCGGAGGGGGGCACGGCGAGGTAGTAGATGCGGTTGGAGGCCGTGCCGAACTTGTTGTCGAGCTCGTTCAGACACTGGACGACGTGCTCCTCGCCGCCCTGGTCGGCGAAGTCCGTGGCGACGTAGCGGATGCCCTCGGCGAGCTCGTCCCAGACGTCTTGCCGGAACTCGTCGCGCGCATGGTCCTGGATCGCCTGCTTCATCTTCTCCCGGAACTCGTCGTCGGTCATCTCGGTGCGGGCCACGCCGACGACGCCGAACTTCGGCGGCAGAAGATTCCGAACCGCGAGCGAGTACAGGGCAGGGAAGAGCTTGCGCTGGGTCAGGTCGCCCGACGCGCCGAAGATCGTGAGCGCGCAGGGCTCCGGCGTGCGGCGGCGGCGCAGGCCCTCCTCGAGCGGGTTGGGCGCTTCGACGCGCTCAGAGATGCTCATTCGCTGCGCACCGCGTGACCGCCGAACTGATTTCGGAGCGCTGCGTTGATCTTCGCCGCGAACGACTCGTCCTCGCGCGAGGCGAAGCGGGCGAAGAGTGCCGCGCTGATCACCGGGGCGGGCACGCTCTCGTTGATCGCCTCGAAGACCGTCCAGCGCCCTTCGCCGGAGTCCTCCACGTAGCCCGCGATGTGCTCGAGGTCGTTGCCCTCCGTTTCGAGCGCGGAGTGCAGGAGCTCCAGGAGCCAGCTGCGAACGACCGAGCCGTAGCGCCAGATGCTGGCGATCTCGTGCAGGTCGAGGTCGAACTCGGAGGCGTTCATGATGTCGAAGCCCTCCGCGTAGGCCTGCATGAGGCCGTACTCGATCCCGTTGTGCACCATCTTCACGAAATGGCCCGCGCCGGATGCGCCCACGTGTGCGTAGCCGTCGTCGGGCGCCAGCGTCTTGAACGCGGGCTCGAGGAAGCCGACGGCATCGTCCTCGCCGCCCACCATCAGGCAGTAGCCGTTCGCGAGACCCCAGACTCCACCCGACACGCCGGCGTCGACGTAGCCGATCCCCTTCGCGGCCGCGAGGCCGGCCCGCCGCTGCGAGTCCCTGAAGTTCGAGTTGCCGCCGTCGACGATCACGTCGCCCTCGTCGAGAAGACCGAGGAGCTCCTGCACCGCCTGCTCGGTCGGGTCGCCGGCGGGAATCATCAGCCAGACGGCGCGTCGCGCCTCGAGCTGGCCGACGAGCTCCTCCAGGGAGGCTGCCGTCCCGGTTCCACCCTGGTCGTACGTCTGAACCGTGTGGCCGTCGTTCTCCAGCCGCTTGGTCATGTTGCCGCCCATGCGGCCGAGGCCGACCATCCCGAGCTTCATGCGAGATCACCCTCCGAACGAATCGGGCGCCCTGGCGGCGAAAAGCGAGCCTCGCAAGGACGCAAGGAGCGTTCGTAGCCGAAGGCTACGGGCGCAACTGAGGACGCCGCGATGCGAAGTTTTGCAGCGGTCCAGGGTGTTCGAGGCGTGAGGTGGGGGGTCGCTATGAGACGTCCTCCAATCGGATACGAACGATAGGCCTGCCGCGCTCCCGAAGCGAGGCGAGGTCGCCGTCGGCCTGTGCCCGGACCAGAGTGCCGAAGCCGAACGGCCGCTCCGGGATGGGGACCTCGTCGCCAGCGTCGTCGACGACCTGGATGAAGCGGCCTTCCGGCGGCCCGCCCTTGTGCAGCTGCCCGGTCGAGTGCAGGTACCTCGGCCCGAGCCCGTGCGTGACGACGCAGCCGGTCTGGGCGGCGCGCTCGACCAGCGGCTCGAGCTCGGCCTCGCGGGCCGGGTCGATGAACGCCTGGATGCAGACGTAGTCGGGAGGCGAAGCGGCGGCGAGGAGCTCATCGAGGCTCCCCTCGTCCTCCGGCGGCGGATCCTCGCCGGCCAGCACCTTGTTCGTCCGGTCCTTGGCCGCTTGCACGTCCGGCTGGTCGAACGGATTGATGCCGATGATCGCCCCTGCGACCGCGGTCGCGAACTCCCAGCGATAGAACTCCTGCCCAAGCTCGTAGGGGTCCGTCACGCGCGCCTCTTCGCTCTGCCGGTCCGGAGCATCGGCGGGCTCCTCTGTCGGCACCGGGACGAGGCCCTTTCCCTTCTTGCCGGTCGACTCTGCGATCAGCTGCTCCACCCACAAGCCGAAGCCTCCTCGGCTGACGCCACTTACTTGCACCTTGTCGCGCCCGTCTTTCCACCCCTCGCCCATCCGCTCGCCGAGCTCGAGGCCGGGGTTCCCGTCGTCAAGGCGGCAGGCCTCGACCATCTCCTCCACGCGCAGGAGGAGGCGCTCGAGATCGACACCGATGAGGGCGGCGGGAACCAGGCCGAACACCGAGAGCGCCGAGTAGCGGCCGCCGATGGTCGGCTCTCCGGCGAAGACGGCGCGGAAGCCGCGCTTGCGTGCGAGCGCCTCGAGCTCCGAGCCCGGGTCGGTGATCGCCGCGAACGCCTCGGTTCGACCGCCGGCCCACTCCCAGAAGAAGTCCAGATGGCAGCGGGTCTCGAGCGTCGAGCCCGACTTGGACGAGACGAGGAAAAGAGTGCGGGCGGGGTCAAGGGCCTGGGCGGCTCGCCGCACGGCCGCGGGATGCGTCGTGTCGAGCACCTGCAAGTGGTCGCTCTCGAACGTCCGCCGCACGACCTCCGGCGCGAGGCTCGACCCGCCCATCCCGAGAAGGACGACCGAGTCGAACTGGCCGACCGTGCCGGCGGCGAACTCCTCCAGCTCCGCCACGCGCTGGCGCATGCGCAGCGGCTCGTCGAGCCAGCCAAGCCAGCGGTTCTCGTCGCGTCCGGTCCAGAGCGTGGAGTCTCGTGCCCAGAGGCGCTCGACCAGCTCGGCGGGCGCGAGCGAGGCCAAGACCTACGCCGGGACGAGCTCGCCGGATTTCGCGCGGATGCCCTCGATGAGCTCCGCGAAAGAGTCGGCGAACTTCTCGACGCCCTCGCGCTCGAGGGTCTCGGTCACGTCGTCATAGTCGATGCCGGCCTGCTCGAGGTCCGAGACGACCTGCTTCGCCTCGTCGATCCCCTGCTCGAGCGTCGCGGCCGTCTTGCCGTGGTCCTGGAAGGCCTCGATGGTCTCCTCCGGCATGGTGTTCACGGTCTCGGGCCCGATCAGCTCCTCGACGTACATGACGTCGCGGTAGTCGGGGTTCTTGGTGGAGGTCGACGCCCAGAGCGGACGCTGCGCCGTGGCACCCTTCGAAACGAGGAAGTCCCAGTTCTCACCGGAGAACAGCTCCTTGTAGCGCTCGTAGGCGAGCTTTGCGTTGGCGATCGCGAGCTTCCCCTTCAGCCTGTCGTGGCCGCCGATCTCGTCGAGGCGCTTGTCGGTCTCGGTGTCGACGCGGCTGACGAAGAAGCTGGCCACGGACGCGACCGTGCTCGGGTCGCCGCCCCCGGCCACGAGACGCTCCAGGCCGCGGATGTAGGCGCGCGCGACCTCCTCGTAGCGCTCGAGCGAGAAGATCAGCGTGACGTTGATGGACTTGCCCTTGGCGATCATGTCCTCGATCGCGGGCAGGCCGGGCTTCGTGGCTGGGATCTTCACGAAGAGGTTCGGCTTGTCCACGAGCTTGTGCAGGCGGACGGCCTCGGCCGTCGTGCCCTCGGTGTCGTACGCCAGATTCGGGTCGACCTCGAGCGAGACGTATCCGTCCTTGCCCGAGCCCTTGTCCCAGACCGGCCGCAGCCGGTCGAGTGCGTCGTTCACGTCCTGCACCGCGAGCTTCAGGAAGACCTCCTTCGGGTCGCGCTCGTCGGCCAGCACCTCGCGCAGCTGCTCGTCATACGCGTCTCCCTCGGCGATCGCCTTCTGGAAGATCGTCGGGTTCGAGGTGACGCCGACGACGGCGTCCTGGCGCATCATCCGCGCGAGCCGGCCCGAGTGGAGCAGGTTGCGCGACAGATAGTCGATCCAGACGCTCTGACCGAGATCGGAGAGCTTGTGCAGTCTGCTTTTTTCAGCCATGTCCTTCCTTTCCTCAGCCGACGCGCTGCCGCTTGCGCAGAAGCGCGTTGGCGCGCGAAACGACGTTCTCCGGTGTAAAGCCGAGCTTCTCGAGCACCGTCGTCCCCGGCGCTGAAGCGCCGAAGCGCTCGAGCGAGACGACGTCTCCCTCGTGCCCGACCCATTTCCACCAGCCCAGCCCGACCCCGGCCTCGACGGAGAGACGTGTCTCGACCTCGGGCAGCAGCACGGAGTCGCGGTACTCGACAGGCTGTTCCTCGAAGAGCTCCCAGCACGGCATCGAGACAACCCTCGCCGTGACGCCTTCCTCCTGCAGCCGCTTGGCCGCCTCGAGGGCGATCCAGACCTCGGAGCCCGTGGCGATCACGATCATGTCGGGCGTGCCGTTGCCGTTCCCGTCCCACAGGACGTAGGCCCCGCGCTCGACCCCCTCGGCGGCGCCGAGTTCGGTGCGGTCGAGCACCGGCAGGTCCTGCCGGCTGAGCGCCATCCCGACCGGGCCGTCCTTGCGCCCCAGCGCGACCTTCCAGGCGTACGCCGTCTCGTTCGCGTCGGCGGGGCGGATGAACCAGAAGTTCGGGATCGCCCGGAGCGCCATGTAGTGCTCGACGGGCTGGTGGGTCGGACCGTCCTCGCCGAGTCCCACGGAGTCGTGCGTCCACGCCCAGACGACCGGGAGCCCCATGAGCGCCGAGAGCCGGACGGCCGGGCGCATGTAGTCGCTGAAGATGAGGAAGGTCGAGCCGTAGGGCTTCACGATCCCGCCGTGCACGGCGAGACCGTTCACGATCGCCCCCATCGCGTGCTCGCGGACGCCGAACGGGATGTTGCGCCCCGCGAAGTCCTGCGCGTAGACGCCGGCGCCGTCGAAGTTCGTCTTCGTCGACTCGACCAGGTCGGCTGCGCCCCCCAGCATCGTCGGCGCGTAGTTCTTGAAGGCTTCCATGACCTTGGCGCCGGCCGCGCGCGTCGCGATCTTCTCGGTCTCCGCGGGGTCGAACTCGGGCAGGGCTTCCATCCAGCCCGGCTTGAGCTCGCCGGCGAAGGCCCGGTCCCAGTCCTCGGCCATGTCGGGGTACGTGTTCCGCCAGGTCTCCCAGCGCTGTTGCCACTCCGCCTCGAGCTCCTGGCCCTTGTCGCGCAGGTTCATGTGCTCGTAGACGCCGTCGGGGATGACGAAGTGCGCCTCGGGATCCCAGCCCATGATCTCCTTGGTCGCCCGGACCTCGTCCTCGCCGAGCGGCGCGCCGTGCGCCTTGGCCGTGTCCTGGGCGTTCGGCGCGGGATAGGCGATGTGGCTGCGTACGACGATGAGGGACGGGCGAGCGTCCTCGTTCCGCGCGTTCGTGAGCGCGCGCCGGAGAGCGGTGAGGTCGTTCACGTCGGCCACGTGCTGGACGTGCCAGCCGTACGCCTCGAAGCGCTTGCCCTTGTCCTCCGAGTCGAAGGAGAGGGCGGTCGTCCCGTCGATCGTGATGCGGTTGTCGTCGTAGAAGAAGACGAGCTTGCCGAGCCCGAAGGCCCCGGCGAGCGACGCGGCCTCCTGCGAGACGCCCTCCATGAGGTCGCCGTCGGACGCAATGCCATAGACCCGGTGGTCGACGACCGTGTGGCCCGGCCGGTTGTAGCGCTGGGCGAGGAACTTCTCCGCCATCGCCATGCCGACGGCGTTCGAGATTCCCTGGCCGAGCGGGCCCGTGGTCGTCTCGATGCCGGGGGTGAGGAAGTGCTCGGGGTGGCCGGGCGTGAGCGACTCCCACTGCCGGAACCGCTTGATCTCCTCGAGGGCGAGGTTGTAGCCGGTCAGGTGGAGCGTCGTGTACTGAAGGATGCAGGCATGCCCCGCCGAGAGGACGAAGCGGTCGCGATCGGGCCAGTAGGGATTCGACGGGTTCGCGCGCATGACCTCGCGGTAGAGCAGGTAGGCGACGGGAGCGAGTGCCATCGCCGTTCCGGGATGGCCGGCATTGGCCTGCTGGACGGCGTCCATCGAGAGCGTGCGAATCGTCTCGATCGATAGTTCTTCGATGGTTTTTGTGTCCTTGGCCACCACTGCAACCATACCCCCATGGCTGTTCTCATCGCCTCACGCCTGAGAAAGGAGATCGGCGGGGATCCGCTGTTCGACGGCGTCAGCTTCAAGGTCGAACGGCGCGACCGGCTTGCCCTCTCCGGGCCCAACGGGGCCGGCAAGACAACCCTGCTCCGGATGCTCACGGGCGAAACCCGGCTGGACGGGGGCGAGCTCGCATTCGAGAAGGGAACGCGCATCGCTTTGCACGACCAGCGCCCACCGCTCGAACGCGCCCTCACGCTCCGCGAGTACGTCCTCGGCGGCGCACGTGACCTCGTCGCGGCCGAAGAGGAGTTGCGCCGCCTCGAATCCGCGATGGCCGCCGGCGATCACGGCGCCGAGACCCTCGCCACCTACTCCGCCGCTCAGGCCAGGCTCGAGCACGCGGGCGGCTACGGCTGGCGCGACCACGCCACGTCGGTCGTACGGGGTCTTGGGTTCGCTGACGAAGACTTCGACCGCAGCCTCCGGACGTTTTCGGGCGGCGAGCTGACGCGCGCGTCGCTCGCGCGCAGCCTCGCCGGCGACCCCGACCTGCTGCTCCTCGACGAGCCGACGAATCACCTCGACGTGACAAGCATCGAGTGGCTCGAGCGGGAGCTCCAGTCGCTCGACGCGGCAGTCATGCTCGTCGCACACGACCGTTGGTTCCTGGAGGCCGTCACAAACGCCACACTCGAGCTCGAGGCGGGCAAGGCGACCTACTTCGCGGGGCCCTGGCACGCGTGGCGGCGCGAGAAGGCCGAGCGCGCCCAGCACGCGGCGAAGACCGCCGACCGCATCTCGGTCGACATCGAGCGGCTCGAGCGCTTCGTGGAGCGGTTCCGCTACAAGAAGTCGAAGGCGAAGCAGGCGCAAGCCAAGCTGACGCAGATCACGCGCCTCGAAAAAGAGCGCTCGGACGCGCGGGCGGAGCAGGACCTCCTCTCGCGCCGGTCGAAGCGCCTCGGGTTCGACTTCGGAGATCCGAAACGGAGCGGCCGCACCGTCCTCGAGATCGAGCACGCGGACGTCGGCATCGGGAGCCGGGAGCTGCTCCACGACGTGTCGCTCGCGCTCGAGCGGGGCGAGCACGTTGCCTTCGTGGGCCCGAACGGGAGCGGGAAGACGACGCTCCTCGAACGGATCGTGGCCGAGGAGTACAAGCTTGGCTACGGGGTCGAGCTCGGCTACTTCCCCCAACAGGAGGTGCACCTGGACGATCGCGGGAGCGTGCTCGACTGCGTGCAGACGATGACCGGCCTCACTCGACCACGCGCGCAGTCGCTCCTGGGGCGCTTCCTCTTCTCCGGCTGGGAGGCCCACGAGAAGCCCGTGACGGCGCTCTCGGGGGGTGAGCGGCGGCGGCTCGCG